>CBFRWL010000122.1:0-7376 GCA_965727025.1 uncultured Sphingomonas sp. | reverse complement strand
CATGTCCGAATCCCCCGCGCCCTATCGCGTGCTTGCCCGTAAATATCGTCCGCAGCGCTTTTCCGAGCTGATCGGCCAGGATGCGATGGTGACGACGTTGGGCAATGCGATCCGCCGCGACCGCATCGCGCATGCCTTCCTGCTCACGGGTGTTCGCGGCGTTGGCAAGACCTCGACGGCGCGGTTGATCGCGAAGGCGCTCAACTGCATCGGCCCGGACGGGCAGGGTGGACCCACCATCGATCCCTGCGGCGTCTGCGAGCCGTGCGTCGCGATCGCCGAGGGGCGGCACATCGATGTCGTCGAGATGGACGCGGCCAGCCACACCGGCGTGGACGATATTCGCGAGATCATCGAGGCCGTGCGCTATGCGGCGGTCTCGGCGCGCTACAAAATCTATATCATCGACGAAGTTCATATGCTCTCGAAGAACGCCTTCAACGCACTGTTGAAGACGCTCGAGGAGCCGCCGGCCCACGTTAAATTCCTGTTTGCCACGACCGAGGTCCAGAAGGTGCCGGTTACGGTTCTGTCGCGTTGTCAACGTTTTGACCTGCGCCGTATTCCGGCCGAATTGCTGGCCGAGCATTTCGCCAAGGTGGTCGAGTCCGAGCGTGTCGAGGCGGAGCCAGAAGCGCTGGCCTTGATCGCACGAGCCGCCGAAGGCTCGGCACGCGACGGCCTTTCGATCTTGGATCAGGCGATCGCGCATGGGCATGATCATGTCACCGCGGCTCAGGTTCGGGAGATGCTCGGCCTTTCCGATCGGGGGGCGATCAGGACGTTATTCGGGCATCTGCTGAAGGCCGACGCGCCCGCCGCGCTGGCGGCGATCAACGCCCAGCACGATCTGGGGGTCGATCCGGTAGCGGTCTTCAGGGGGCTACTCGAAACCTGCCACGGCGTGACGCGGGCGAAGGCCGGCGGCGGGCATGACGCCGCCTTGTCCGCAGAAGAAAGGGAGGCTTTTGCCGACTGGGCCAGCGGCTTGGGCTTCGCTGCCTTGCATCGGCTCTGGCAATTGCTGTTGAAAGGTCATGGTGAAGTGGTGACGGCGCCGATGCCCTTGGAGGCGGCGGAGATGGCGTTGCTGCGAATCGTCCATGCCTCAAGCCTGCCCGATCCCGGCGACATTGCGCGACGGCTCGCAAACGGCGAAGGGGTGAAGATGTCGCCCTCGGCTCCGGCGCCATCTGCTTCGGCAGCCGACGAGCAGCGGCCGCTGCTCAAGCTGCCATCCGACTTCAAGGGGTTGATCGCGCTTCTTGAAAGCGGAGGCAAATATTGGCTGGCGCAGAAGCTTCACGATGCGGTTGGCCTCGTTCGCTATGCGCCGCCCGATCTGGTGATCCGGCCCACGCAGAAGCTCGAGGCGGATTTCGCGCGCGAGCTGGCGGCCGCGCTCAAGGCGGTAACCGGCGAGCCATGGTCGATCTCGATCGCTGATGGACCGTCCGAACCCAGCTTGCTCGATCAGGAGAAGGCGTCGACACAGGCCGAGCGCGATGCTGTGATGACGCTTCCGGTCGTGCAGGCGGCATTCGAAGCCTTTCCAGATGCGGAGCTGATCGAGTACAGCGCCGGCAGCAACGGAGCGTGATCCAGTGAAAAATCTCGACGACATCCTCAAGATGGCCGGCAATGTTCAGGCCGAACTGCAGAAGGCGCAGGAAAGCCTCGACAACATTGAAGTCGAGGGCGCGGCCGGCGGCGGGCTGGTCAAGATCCGCGCGAGCGCCAAAGGCCGGATCATCCGGGTCGACATTGACGATTCGCTGTTGATGCCGAGCGAAAAGCAGATGCTCGAGGACCTGGTCGCCGCGGCGCTCAATGATGCGCGCGCAAAGGCTGATGCCGCTTCCAATGCCGAAATGAGCAAGATGACGGCCGGGTTGCCATTGCCTCCGGGTTTCAAGCTGCCTTTCTAAAAGACGCTTCTCGGCAGCGTGGCGATGTGTGGCTGAAGCTGATATCGGCACGCCATGTCAGCGATGCACGGCCATTCCCACCATCATTCCCACGCCGAAGCGCATCATGCGCCAATCGACTATGGCCGCGCGTTCGGGTTTGGCATTGCCCTCAACATTGCCTTCGTGCTGGTGGAAGCCGCGGCCGGCCTGCTGGGCAACTCGATGGCGCTCCTGGCTGATGCCGGCCATAATCTTTCCGACGTTCTGGGGCTCGCGCTCGCCTGGGGCGCCTATCATCTGGCCAAGCGCCCGCCCACGCCGCGCTACACTTATGGATTGCAGGGATCTTCGATCCTGGCGGCGCTGACGAACGCCATTCTGCTGCTGCTGGCGTGCGGTGCGATCACCTGGGAATCTATCCGCCGGCTGGTCGATCCTCCGCCAGTGACCGGCATGACGATGATCGCGGTGGCTGCGATCGGCATCTTGATCAACGCTGCCACTGCATTGCTGTTCGCACGCGGCCGCAAGGGCGATCTCAACATTCGCGGCGCATTCCTGCACATGATCGCGGACGCGGTGGTCTCCGCCGGGGTCGTTGCAGCCGGCATTATCGTGTCATTGACCGGCCTGGAATGGATTGATCCCGCGATGAGCCTCGTCATCGTGGTGGTGATCGTCGCCGGCACATTGGGATTGTTTCGCGATTCGCTTGGGTTGGCGCTCAATGCCGTGCCGCCCGCGATCAACCCGGATGCCGTATCGGAAAGGCTCCGTGGGTTGGCGGGCGTTACCGCCGTTCATCACCTCCATATCTGGCCGATGAGCACGACCGCCAACGCATTGACCGCCCACCTGGTCATGCCCGGTGGCCATCCGGGGGACGCATTCCTCGCAGATGCAGCGCACGCGATCGAACATGATTTTGGCATCGCCCATGCCACGTTCCAGGTCGAGCTGGGTGAAAACTGCCCTGATTATTTTTGCTAACTGGGCAGTTAGCTTTCTGAGTCGCCGGTGTCCGTCACCGCGGGATTGGTCAGGCGCAGCCGGGCAAACTCGTGGACCTGACGTCCAACCAGGGCGAGCTGGCGAGCAGCCCCTTCGTCCGTGCAAGCCCCGTCCTTGAAGATGCCGCCTGAGCTATTGATCGCCGCGCCCAGCGGTGTCGGCCACGCGCGTAGGGCATGAACGATCGAACGCAATGTTGCCAGCGTGCTGCCCGTAGCCTGCCAGCCATAGGCGGTTGCGATCAAACCGACGGGAATGCCGTCGAGATAGACCCGCTCGTCCTTGGCGGTTTCCTCAACATAGTCGATTGCGTTTTTCACCAGCCCCGAAATGCTTCCGTGATAGCCAGGGCTCGCGATGATCAGGCCATCGGCAGAGCGGACGGCCGAAACAAGCGCCTTGCCTTCCACTGACTCGCGGAAGCCCGGCGTCATATAGTGAGGAAGCTTCGCCAGCGCCTCGCCGCCGAACATCTCGGTCCGCGCGCCTGCCTTTTCGGCCGATGCCAACGCCAGCATCAAAGCGCGCTCGGTAGAGGAGCCCGCATTTGCAGCTCCGCCGATGCCGACGATGAAGGGCGCATGTGCCGCAGGGTTGGCCATATTTTCTCCTGGTCTGTCCGCCGCGCTTTGCCAGCCATGCCCTGCGGACACAATGGCGTAACTTCGGTTTAAAGCAGTTGCTGCTAAAGGATGCCGGAAACGGTACCGGACTATTCGATGAGCAAACCCAGTCACGTTCACCTGATCGCCGCGGCCCGGCCCAACTTCATGAAGATCGCGCCACTTTGGCATGCGCTGCGGGCGGCCGACGATTTCGAACCGGCCATTGTTCACACCGGGCAGCATTATGACGCCGCCATGTCGGACGATATTTTCGCCGATCTCGGCTTGCCGGCGCCCGATTTTCATCTGGGGGTGGGCTCGGGAAGCCATGCGGAGCAGACCGGCGGCGTGATGATCGCCTATGAGAAGGTCGCGCAGGCGCACCGGCCGGATTGGCTGATCGTCGTTGGCGATGTGAACTCCACCGCAGCCTGTGCCATGGTCGGCGCCAAGCTGCGCATCCCTACGGTTCATCTCGAGGCGGGGCTACGAAGCTGGGATCGCGACATGCCCGAAGAGATCAATCGGCTTGTCACCGACGTCATTGCCGATGTGCTGTGGACGCCATCGCCGGACGCCGACGAGAATCTCAAGCGCGAAGGCATAGCGGATGATCGCGTGACCCGCGTCGGCAACATCATGATGGATAGCTATGAGCTGGTGCGGCCGAAGATCGAGGGCTGTTCCTGGCCGACGGAGCTTGGGCTGAGAAAAGGCGAATATGGCGTCGTGACGCTGCATCGGCCATCCAATGTCGATGACCCGGTCAAGCTCGCGCAGCTTGTCGCGGCGCTCGAAGAGGCGCAGCGGAAGCTTCCGCTTATTTTTCCCGTTCATCCGCGCACACGGCAGCGGCTCGAGGCTGCGCGGCTGCTTCCGCGCCTTGAGGCGGCAGGGATCAGGCTCACAGGCCCGGCGCCCTATATCCGCTTCATGGCGCTGGTGAGCGGCGCGGCGGCTATCGTTACGGATTCGGGCGGCATTCAGGAGGAAACGACGTATCTTGGCATTCCGTGCCTCACGCTTCGGGACAATACCGAACGGCCGATCACGATCAGCGAAGGAACAAGCCGGCTGGTCAGGGTCGAGCGGCTCGTGGATATGTTGAAGGCCGCTCTGGCCGAACCGCGTAGTGCGCGGAAAAAGCCGGCGCTTTGGGACGGCCATACGGCGATGCGCTGCATCGAGGATCTGCGGCGTCGCAATGACGAGAAAGCTCGCGCCGCAGTCTAAGACTTCCTACATGGGGGCATGCCTCGTCGCCCAGCACCCGGTTTGCCAACTCGCCAGCAGATTCTCGATTTCATCAGCGAGAGTTCGTCGCCTGCCGGCAAGCGGGAAATCGCACGCGCCTTCGGCCTGCACGGGCAGGAGAAAATCGCGCTCAAGGCGCTGCTCAAGGACATGGCCGATGAAGGCTTGATCGACAGCAGCCCCGGCCGCGCCTTTCACAAAATGGGCGGCGTTCCCAAGGTGACGGTGCTGCGCATCGTCGAAATCGGCGACGATGGCCAGCCGTTCGCCGTTCCCGAAAGCTGGCATGGCGAAGGCGTTCCGCCCAAATTGCGCGTGATCGAAGGGCGCAAGCGAAGCGCACTTGCCGTCGGCGATCGCATTCTCGCGCGCACCGAGGAGGCCGGCCGCGGCCTGGTCGCGCATCCGATGAAGAAGCTGGCGCGCGGCTCGGAACTGATGCTGGGCGTGCTCCATCGTGAGGGCGACCGGCTATGGCTCAAGCCTGTCGACAAGCGCGAGCGGCGAGACCTTCTCGTCTCGGATGCTGGTGATTCGGATGTCGGCGATCTCGTCCTCGCCGAAAAGACTGGGCGGCCGCCCCGGATCACGGCGCGGGTGATCGAACATTTGGGCGACCCGTTCGCGCCGCGTAGCTTCAGCCTTGTGGCGATTCATAAGTTCGGGTTGCCGCATATTTTTTCGGATGACGTGATCGAGGAGGCCGCACGCGTCGCCAAGCAACCGCTCGGTGACGGTCGGGAAGACTTGCGCCACCTGCCGATCGTGGCAATCGATCCCGCCGATGCGCGCGATCACGACGATGCGGTCTGGGCGCAGGCCGATGACGATCCGGAGAATCGCGGCGGCTTCAAGGCCGTCGTCGCGATTGCTGACGTGAGCTACTATGTCCGCAGCGATGCCGCGCTCGATCGCGAGGCGCGCAAGCGGGGCAACAGCGTCTATTTTCCGGACCGTGTCGTCCCGATGCTGCCGGAGGTGTTGTCCGCCGACATCTGCTCGCTGAAGGAGGATGAGGACCGCGCGGCGCTCGTCTGTCATCTGACCATCTCTGCCGCGGGCAAGCTCACAGCTTTCCGCTTCAGCCGCGCGGTGGTTCGGATCGCGGCCAATATTGCCTATGAGGACGCGCAGGCAGCGATCGACGGCGAGATCGAGCATCCGCTTACCGAGCTGGCGCTGAAGCCGCTCTGGGCATGCTGGAAAGCGCTGAGCAAGGCGCGAGACGACCGCAAGCCGCTCGACCTAGATTTGCCTGAGCGGCGGGTGGTGCTCGATGAGAAGGGCCGGATCGCTTCGGTCGCCACGCGCGAGCGGCTCGATGCGCACCGGCTGATCGAGGATTATATGATCGCCGCCAACGTCGCCGCGGCCAAAGCCCTGGAAGCGAAAAAAGCGCCCGTGATGTATCGCGTCCATGAGCCGCCGAGCCGCGAGAAGCTGGTCTCGCTCAAGGACTATCTTGCGACATTCGGCATGGAGTTGGCGCTGGGACAGGTGATCCGTCCGGAAACATTCAACCGCGTGATCGATCGTATCGAGGACGAGCATGCGCGCCCACAAATCATGGAAGCGGTGCTGCGCAGCCAGACGCAAGCCTATTACGCTCCCAAAAATCAGGGCCATTTCGGCCTTGCGCTCGGCAGCTATGCGCATTTCACGTCACCGATCCGGCGATATGCGGACCTTCTCGTGCACCGATCGCTCGTGGACGCCTATGGCCTTGGCGCAGGAGGGCTGACGAGAAGCGAAGCCGAGCAAATGGATGCGCTGGGTGAGCGTATCAGCCAGGCCGAACGGCGGGCAATGGAGGCGGAGCGCGAGACGATCGACCGCTATGTCGCTGCCTATTTGTCCACCCAGGTCGGGCAGCTGCTGTCGACGCGAATAACGGGCGTGCAGCCGTTCGGCTTTTTTGCGACGGTCGAAGATCTGGGAGGTGA
Organism: uncultured Sphingomonas sp.; assembly: GCA_965727025.1. Taxonomy (GTDB): domain Bacteria; phylum Pseudomonadota; class Alphaproteobacteria; order Sphingomonadales; family Sphingomonadaceae; genus CANJQJ01. The sequence goes on along the minus strand of CBFRWL010000122.1, from coordinate 653 downwards.
TGGGCTGGTGCCGGTCTCGACGCTTGGCGTCGAACGCTTCCATTATGATGAAGCCGCACGCACGCTGACCGGGGAGGAGTCGGGTGAAAGCTACCAGATCGGCCAACGCTTGGAGCTTCGGTTGGTGGAGGCCAATCCCATCTCGGCTTCGCTTCGTTTCGAGCTGCCGCAAGGGGCCAATCACTTGCCGGTCCGTCACGGGCCGCGACGTTCAGCCAGGCCGATCGTGCGGCGTGGCCGGCCGCCGAACATTCGACATCGTTCGCGGTGACAGCGCCTGCCTCCTCGGTTATGTGCGGCCCGTTAACGAGAGGATTTGATAGTGCCGGCTGAACCCGAGGATGGCGACTTGATCCGTTCGCCCGCGGAGATTGCAGTGCCCGACGAGGTGGCCGATGCGATCCGCACATTGATCCGCTGGGCGGGTGATGATCCCACGCGGGAAGGGCTGCTCGATACGCCCAAGCGGGTGGCGCGTGCCTGGAAGGAATATTGCCAGGGCTATGCCGAAAATCCTGCGGTGCACCTGTCGCGTACCTTCGAAGAGGTCGGCGGCTATGACGAGATCGTGCTGCTGCGTGACATCCCGTTCCAGTCCCATTGCGAGCATCACATGGCGCCGATCATCGGCAAGGCGCATATCGCCTATCTGC
>CBFRWL010000121.1:0-7495 GCA_965727025.1 uncultured Sphingomonas sp. | reverse complement strand
TCGTTATCGTCCGTTAATCCGGATCGGCACCTTAGATGCCGTGGAAACGAACGAACTCCTCAAGCGGCGCACGGGCGACGGGAAAATTATTCACTGGTGCATGCTCATCCCGGTAACCGATCGCCATGCCACAGAAAAGGATATGGCTCTCCGGAATAACAAGGTGATGCTTGACGGTCTCGGGGAAGCTCGCCCAGCATTCCTGGGCGCAGCTATCAAGCCCCTCATCGCGGAGCAGCAGCATGACCGTCTGAAGGAACATGCCCATGTCCGACCATTGTGGCGGTCCCATGATCTTCGGACAATGCACGAAAAGCGCCAGCGGCGCGTCGAAGAACTGGAAATTTCGTGCAAACCACTGACGGCGGGCAGGGCGGTCCTCACGAGCGATGCCGACCGCTGCATACATGGCCTCGCCGATGAGGAAACGCCGCGCCTGATATGCGTCCGGCAAGCCGGCGGGGTAGACCCGGTATTCCGGCGTTTCCTCGTTGATCCACCTGCCTGCGACCGCCGCCTTAAGCGAGGCAAGCGGCTCGCCAGCGACCACTTCCACATGCCAAGGCTGGATATTGCCACCCGACGGCGCACGCGCCGCCCGCGCCAGCACGCGCCGGATAATGGCAGGATCGACGGGATCAGGCCGAAATGCCCTGATCGATCGTCGCGATTCAACGGCGTCGACGATATCCATCAACGCAATATCGGTTCAGCCGAGCTTGTCTTTGCGATGTTCGCCGCGGACCCAGCGAACGGTTCCTGAACTGGCGCGCATGACGACGCTCTCGGTTGTCATGCAGTCCTTGCGACGCTTGACGCCTTGGAGCAGCGATCCGTCGGTGACGCCGGTCGCAGCAAAAATGGCGTCGCCTTTCACGAGATCGCCGAGCTTGTAGATCCGGTTCAGATCTTCAACGCCCCACTTTTTCGCGCGCGCCTTTTCATCGTCGTTGCGGAAAAGCAGCCGTCCTTCGAACTGGCCGCCTACGCAACGCAGCGCCGCAGCCGCCAGGACCCCTTCGGGTGCACCGCCTGCGCCCATATAGATGTCGATGGTGGTTTCGGGATTGGTGACCGCGATCACGCCAGCCACGTCGCCGTCGGGAATGAGCACGATTCCACAGCCGATGCCGCGCAATTCAGCGATCAACTTCTCGTGGCGCGGACGATCCAGCACGCACGCGATGATCTCATTGGGTTTGACGCCCTTGGCTTTCGCAAGCGCCTTGACGTTCTCGGTGGGCGTACGGTCAAGGCCAACGACACCATCCTTATAGCCGGGGCCGATCGCGAGCTTGTCCATATAGACATCGGGCGCATTGAGCAGGCCGCCTTCTTCAGCGATTGCCAAAACGGCCAATGCATTGGGACCGGCCTTGGCAGTGATGGTGGTGCCTTCGAGCGGATCGAGCGCGATGTCGATCTTCGGACCAGTACCGATCGCGCTACCAACCTTCTCGCCGATATAGAGCATCGGCGCCTCGTCACGCTCGCCTTCGCCGATCACGACGGTGCCATCGAATTCGAGGCCGTTGAAGGCCTTGCGCATCGCCTCGACCGCAGCCGCATCGGCCGCCTTCTCGTCTCCCCGTCCGATCATCTTGGAGGCAGCTATGGCTGCGGCCTCGGTGACGCGCACCATTTCCAAAACGAGAACTCTGTCGAGCGCTTTGCTAGCCTTGACCATCTTTACACAAACTCCCTGGTAGATGAGGGGCGGTTAGGCGAGGCCAATTACATTGTCGAGACCGGTGCCGCAGCTTGCTTTATTTTGCGCCATGCCAGCCGATCTTGGCCGTGCCCAGGATCGGGCGCCTCTAGAACCCAGCAGCTAAAAAAAGATGAAAGCCCTGCAAGGCCTAAACATCGAGTATGTGCATCAGCATCGGCTTGCCGATCACGCTTGGCGACCCTTCGAGCCTATCCAGCACAGCATCGATCGCCGATTCAGGCGCATCATGCGTTACCATCACCAGCAGCACCTCGCCTCCGGGATTGCTACCACGCTGGATCAGACTTTCGATCGAAACGCCCGAATCCCGCATGGCAGCGGTGATCTCCGCGAGCACGCCGATGCGATCCGGGACGGCAAAGCGGAGATAATAGCGTCCGCGCCGCTTCCCGAAGGATGGGATTCCTGGTTCCGAAAGGCTCGCCACCGGCATGGCGAAGGCGGGACCGAATTCGCCGCGCGCGATGTCGATCAGATCGGCTACGACGGCTGAAGCTGTCGGCCCCTCGCCCGCACCCCTGCCTTCGAATACAAGCCGGCCGACGAAATTGCCTTCGGCGACGACCGCATTGAGCGAGCCGGTGACATGCGCCATCGGGTGGGCAAGGGGCACGAGGCAAGCATGGACGCGCTGGAAAAGCCCCTCGCTCGTGGCCTCTGCCAGCCCGACCAGACGAACACGAAAACCCAACGCCTTCGCTTCGGAAACGTCGGCGCCAATGACGTGGCGGATGCCACTGATCGCAACCGATTCGAAATCGAGCCGCGTGCCGAAGGCCAGGGTGGCGAGAATCGACAGCTTGTGCGCGGCATCGACGCCGTCGATATCAAAGCTTGGATCGGCTTCGGCGTAACCCAAGGCCTGCGCCTCCGCGAGCACGTCCGCCATGTCGCGTCCTCCCTCCTCCATGGCGGTGAGGATATAGTTACAGGTGCCGTTAAGGATGCCGTAAACGCGTGCGATCTGGTTGGCAGCCGCTCCTTCGCGCAGACCCTTGATCACTGGAATGCCGCCGCCGACTGCGGCTTCATATTTGAGCGCGGCGCCGCTTGTTTCGGCAAGCTCAGCCAGTTCGACGCCATGGTGCGCAATCATCGCCTTGTTGGCCGTCACAAGCGCCTTGCCCGCGCCAAGCGCACCCCTTGCAAGGGTGAGGGCTGGACCATCCGATCCACCGATCAGCTCTACAACGACGTCCACATCGTCACGCTCGAACAGGCTCGCCGCATCATCGACCCATTCGAAGCGAGCGAGCTCCACGCCCCGATCACGCGCGCGGTCACGGGCTGACACTGCTACAATCTCAATTGGACGTCCGGCACGGCGCTCAATCAACGCCCGATTGGTGTCAAGCAAGCGAATGACGCCGGCCCCGACTGTGCCCAGGCCCGCAAGCGCAGCACGCAACGGCTTTCCCATCTTCTTACCCCTTCGCGATTCTCAGTGCGGGATCAGCCCCTTTAGAGCGGCTTCCGCTAAATCCAAACCACCCGTGGGAGGGTTGGTCATTGAACGTTCAGGCACCGGGATGATTATGGGCACGAAACGATGATTGCGGAGGACAAACCATGTTCAAACCCCTGATCTTTCTTGCCGCCGCTGCGACCCTGCTCGCGGGCTGCAACACTGTCCGCGGCGTGGGCAGGGATGTGCAATCGGTCGGCAAGGCGGTTGAGCGGTCGAGCAATTGAACGATCGCGAACAGCACATTTCCTCAACGGCGGAGTTGTCCGCGCAATGCGCCGCCCGGATAAGTCTCGGTATCCACGGAGACGTAGAAATCATACGGCGCGGCCAACATCTCTGCCATGAAGTCCGGCGTGATAGGCACGCACCCTTGGCTCGAGCCAGTCGTAGGCGGCGTCAGCGCGAGCACAGCCGGCCCCGCATAGCCGACGAAGGCTCTGTGAATGGCAGCCGCCGTGACATCCTCGATTCCGGTGACCGTGAGGGTATAACAGAGCTGAGCTTTCGCCCGATCGACCCGGACGGTGACGAGGCCATTGCCATCGCCATCGCCCATCGAAGGAACGACGACCGCACCGATCAGCCTTGCCCTGAACTCGTCCTTTGCGGGCTGAACCGGAGGAGAAGCGGCCAGGGCAGATGTTGCCCCGCCGGCGAGCAAAAACAGGGCAGCCAGAATTTCAAACCGACGCAACATTCTTACTCCCGCCCAGTTTTGAACCACGTTAGCATTATCCCGCCGGCATCCAAACTCGCAACTTCGCTTGGCGCCGGATGAGACGCGCGTGTCCGCCGAAATCCGCATCCGCTATGAACGGAATTGTCTCACATCGGCACTGAATCGGAGGATCATAAGGGCAATCACGTATTATCAATATGTTGGCCGATCCGTTACATTGTATTCGATGTAAGTAAGAGAGCTGGTTCCGGACAGGGGCCTTTGGGGCGCATAGCTATGACAAGGTTTCATTTCCATCTTTGGGACGGTGAGCAACTCGTCCGCGACGTCGAAGGGGTCGAGCTCTCGGAACTCTCGACTGCGCGCGAACGGGCATTGATGGCCGCGCGGGATGTGCTGGCCGGCGAGGTGCGTGAGGGAAGATTGCCGCTCAACATGCGGCTCGACGTTGAGGACGACGCCCGCAACATGGTCCATCAACTTCATTTTCGGGATGTGATCCAGATCCTTCACTAAGGATCGGATCCGGCCTGTCCTTCGTTCTCCAAGGCAAAGGAGTTCGATCCATGCCAGACCATAAATCCCCGACCGAGACGCAGCCAAATCCCAACATCTCGACCGAACATCAAGCCGAGGGAGATGCCCGACGGCCGCGAGACGTCCTCGACAAGGATGATGTGAAGCGCGATCCCGAGAGCGGCGTGACGATACCGCGCGATGTCGATCCACGGGCGCAGGAAAAGGCAAACTCGGCCGATCGGAATATCTGACTAGGAGCGCCTTTCCACCATGGGGAAAGGCGCCGTTACTAACAGGCGTCCTTACTATCGGCACCGCTCCTCGGCCGATTGATCAGTTGGTGGTGGAAGCAGCGGCTTCCAGTTGCGGGTCAGCTTCGAAGACGACTTCCTTGCCCGCCCCAACATCACCTTCTTCTACGTCGAAGTCGGGCTCGAACGCGACTGCTTCCGCTTTCTCGGCAGCGAACGCTTTCGGTCGCTTGGATGCGCCACGCGGACCTATCTTACCTTGGCTGCTATCGGGAGCTTGACCGAGCGCGCGCGCTGTGAGGATATCCGCTAACGTGACGCCGGCCACGGCGCCGATCGCACCCCATACCCATCGTGCATTTGAATTGCCGCCGCGCAACAGGCCGCCAAGCGCCGCAAGATCGAGAGCGTCGCCCGCTACACGGTTCCATACTCGAGGGGAGTGGGCAGGAGCCTGAAGGATCCCGAGCCCCGCCAATATCTCGCGCGCTCCAAAGGCGCGGATGACACCGGTGCGGTTCTCAGCGCCGAGCGCCTTGCCCATTTGGCGTCCAGCGACGAGCTCCGCGATACCGAGGCCGAGGCTGAACCAGGCAAGGCCCTTGCTGACGGTGCGGGCTTCCATGACATGTCTCCCGAATCTGAATGAAGAGGTTGGGCCTAAAACGGGCAGGGCGGCCCCATCGTTCCGAAAACAGGAGCCAATTGATTCCCGACCTCGTGACGGAGATCATATCCTCGAGGCTTATTCCCGCTCGTCGTCCCCTTCATCGAACTCTTCGTCCTCGACCGCCGGAGTTATGCTGAGATTATCCTCGTCATCATCGACATCTTCGGTGTCGCCCAGCAAGGTTTCCTCATCGTCCATCATCGGCTCGCCGGCATAAGCATCGTTATCGATCCGGCCGGACGTGAACATCTGGTTCATCGTGTCGACCAGATCGGGCGTGTCTTCCGGGATCAAGCTGGCGGGATTGGGCCGGCCGCCATGCTCGGTATCCTGAGTGGGATCGCGACCTTCCGGGCCCCTATCATTGAGCAGGCGCGCGCGAGCCTCGTCGGCCACATCCTGAGCCTGATCCTCATCCCGCTGCTCGGCGTTTTCCTCGATAAATTCGTCGGGGTTCCTGGCCATCTTACTCGCCTTTCCTTGTTCTGCCCCTCCAACGTGCAGGTGGCATAGGGCGTTCCGGCGCAGTTTACGCGCAGGTGCCGGTTGCAGGAAAAGCCGTTCGAGACAGTGAGGTCGCCTACGACACGGGATTGGGAACGGGCTTCGGCGGCTCTTCAGGCAGCGGAATGAACTCGTCATGATCGAGATCGGGCAGCTTCATGCGACCCGCGCGCCAGTCAGCCTTGGCCTGCTCCAATCTCTCCCGAGAGGATGAAACGAAGTTCCAGTAGAGGAAACGTTCTCCCACCGGTTCACCACCCAGGGCCATCAGCGTCGTAGGAGCGCCGAGATCCAACGGCGCGCTGAACATGGCGGCGCCGCGTTCCAGCACAAGCATTTGCCCGGTTTCATAACGGCGGCCTTCATGCTCGACGCTGCCCGATGCGACGTAAAGAGCGCGTTCGACATGGTTTTCGGGCATCGAGAAGCGGGCGCCTGGGGCGAGTTCGATGTGAGCATAAAAAAGGGGTGAGAAGGTATTCACTTCCGCCTGCAATCCCCATGCGCTTCCTGCGATAAGGCGACCGCTGAGGCCGGCTTCGCGCCATGTCGGCAAGCCGGCCCCTTCATGATGGGAAAAGCCAGGCTCGGTTTCCTCATGCTCCTTCGGCAGCGCGATCCAGGCCTGGATGCCGTGGAGATGATCGCCTTGTGCGCGGGCGCGCTCGAAACGTTCGGAGTGCGTAATGCCCTTGCCCGCCGTCATCCAGTTGACCTCGCCGGGGTGAATGGGAGCTTCGCTTCCCACGCTGTCGCGATGCATGATCTCGCCGGCGAAAAGATAGGTCACCGTCGAGAGGCCGATATGCGGGTGAGGGCGGACATCGACCTTGCGCGAAATACCGGCAGGCATGTCCACCGGCCCCATATGATCGAAGAACACGAAGGGACCGACCATCCTGCGCTTTGCATAGGGCAGCACGCGTCCCACTTCGAATCCGCCGAGATCCTTGCGGCGTTGATCGATAACAAGCTCTATCATGATGGCCGATCAATCATGGGGTTCTCCCACTATGGGCTCGGCATGGCAGCACACATGCGAGCGAAGAGGTGCACCCTAACCTCCCGATGTTCGATTGTCGAAGCGCTGAATCCTCTCGAGGTAGAGGTCGAATCGCGTCGCACTGCCCTGGATTGTGCGGGCGCGGGGCAATCGTCTAAGGCGGGGGGATGACTGATCTCGCGGAGCCGTCCTCCTCCATTACCGAAGCCTCGTTCGATGATGCGCTGTCGCAGCGTTATCTCGTCTACGCGCTTTCTACGATTACGGCGCGTTCCCTGCCGGACGTGCGTGATGGGCTGAAGCCCGTCCACCGCCGGCTGTTGTGGGCGATGCGGTTGCTGCGGCTCGAACCGACGGCAGGGTATAAGAAGTGCGCGCGTGTGGTGGGCGACGTCATCGGCAAATACCATCCGCACGGCGACCAATCCGTTTACGACGCCATGGTGCGCCTCGCGCAGACATTTTCGTTGCGCTACCCTCTCGTCGACGGCCAGGGAAATTTCGGCAATGTCGACGGCGATAATGCTGCGGCAATGCGCTATACCGAAGCGCGGTTGACGGCGGCAGCCGGCGAGTTGATGGACGGGCTCGACGAGGGTGCGGTCGATTACCGCCCCACTTATAATGGCGAGGAGGAAGAGCCGGAAATCTTCCCCGGCTTGTTCCCGA
>CBFRWL010000120.1:0-7547 GCA_965727025.1 uncultured Sphingomonas sp. | reverse complement strand
TCCGTCACGCGGGTCAGCCTTCGCGCCCCACCCAATGCAGCGACGTTCCATGTTCGCGCAGCCACCGCCGCTCGGGCGCCGGATCGCGACCGAACAGACGTTTCGCGGCGGCATGGAAGGCGGGGCTATGGTCCATGTGGAGACGGTGCGCGACTTCATGGGCGACAGTGGCACGCCGCACCTCCGGCGGTGCGAGGATCAGCCGCCAGCTATAGCGGATCTCGCCCGAGGACGAGCAGCTTCCCCATCTTCCCTTAGAGTCGCCTATGCTGACTTTGCTGATCGCAACCCCGGCCGAGGCCGCGATGTCGCGTGTTTCGGCGTCCAGTACCGCAAGGGCTTCCCGCTTCAGCCAGCGAATGACACGGTTGCTGACCGATTCCTGCGGACCGCCAAGGACGAGGCGATCAGCCTCGCGCCGGATGAGGCGAGAGGCGTTCGGCCTCCAATCGACCAGCAGCTGCCTGCCTTCGAACATGAGCGTCCCGCCTGGCATGATGGGACAGGCGACCGGAATTCGTGCCAGCTCGCCTTCTATCCAGCTTCGGCGTTCTTCGGCCCAGTCGAGCGCCGCCTTCAGGGACGATCTTTTCGGCAACGTCAGCCGGACGCTGCCGTCCCGCGGATCAACCGAAAGACGCATCCGGCGCGCCTGCGTATTCGTGCGGACGATCAGCTGCGACTCTTTTCCGCCGACGGTGAAGGTCGGCAGCTCGCGGCGGAACAGCGCCATCAGAGCTGCCGCTCCACCATATGGTGTTCCAGGTCCCCGGCGTCGTCTTCCGACACGGTCCAGCCGCGGACTGAAATGCCGGCGGCATGCACGGATTCCGGGTCGCCCGTGACCAGCGGATGCCATTCGGGAAGCGGCTTTCCCTGATGGAGCAGCAAATAGGCGCAGGTCGACGGCAGCCAATCGATTCCGTCCAGCTTTTCCGGCGTCAGCCTTACACATTCGGGGACCAGCGCCTTGCGATGCTTATAGTCGGTGCAGCGCCCGCTTCGCCGATCGAGCAGGCGGCACGCGACGTTGGTAGGAAACAGTTCGCCGGTCTCTTCATCCTCGAGCTTGTGGATGCAACATTTGCCGCAGCCGTCGCAGAGCGCTTCCCATTCTGCCCGGTTCATCTGCCTGAGCGTCTTGGTTTCCCAGAACGGCCGATCGCTCATCGCACCCAGCGATCCAGTTCTGCGGCCACGGCTTGGGCATCCTTATCCTGTGGAATGAGCGCGATCGGCTCCCCCTTCGGACCCATCAGCAGCGCCATGCGCGCATGATCGACCAGATAAGCGCCATCCTTGTTGGGTACTTCGCGCTTGAAATAGACCGCGAACTGTTTCGCTACCGCATCGATCTGCGGCACCGTGCCAGTCAATCCGATCAGGTGCGGATCGAAAGCTTCGGTCCACTTCCTCAACACGTCCGGCGTGTCGCGCGCCGGATCGAGGGTGATGAAGATCGGCACGATTTCCGCAGCGCGTTTGGCGTCCTGCTTCTCGAAGAGCTGATAGCCCTTCATCAAGATCTGCACATCAGTCGGGCAGACATCCGGGCAGAAGGTGTAGCCGAAATAAATCAGCCGATATTTACCGTCGAAGCTGCTGCTTCGAACAGGTTGGGAGTTTTCGCCGACGAGCGTGAAGGGACCGCCGATCGCAGCCCCTTGGAGCGGCGGCGCTTCGCTGGTGCGATTGCAGCCGGCCAGCGCCAGCAGGCCCGCAAGGAGAAACAAGGCTTTGTTCATGACACGGCCAGAGATGCTTTGCTATGGGCGCCTATACAAGCACCGCAGGGGAGAATCGATGGCGTTCTGGCGAAAATCACGCGGCCAGGCATTGGCCGCTACCCTGGCATTGGCGCTGGCAGTGCCGGCGACCGCGCAATTTTCGGACAGCTACAATTTCTTGAAGGCGGTGCGGGATCGGGACGGGGAAAAGGTTCAGCAATTCCTGGGCGGCGACAAGTCCAGCATCGTCAACACGCGCGACTACGGCACAGGCGAAGGCGCGCTCGCGATCGTGGTGAAGCGGCGGGACGATCTCTACCTTCGCTTTCTGCTGGCCAAGGGTGCCAATCCCGACATCCGCGACAACAATGGCAACACGGCCCTGTTGCTGTGCGCCCAGATCGGGTTTCCTGAAGGAACGACCGCGCTGATCCAGAGCGGCGCCAACGTCAACCTGCCGAACAACAGCGGGGAAACCCCGTTGATCGTTGCAGTTCAACGGCGCGACATCGTCAATGTCCGCCTGCTGCTCGCTGGAGGCGCCAACCCGAAGATAGTCGATCATATCGCGGGAATGTCCGCCCGCGATTATGCGGCACGCGATACGCGTTCGGCCGCGATCCTCAAGATGATCGATGATAGCGCGGCCACCAAGACTCCCAAGGCCCCTGTGCAAGGGCCGGGACTCTAGCTAAGCTGCTTGTCACTTGTAACGTAGCGTCCTGAATGCGCTTGGTTCGCGCTCGCCGGAGGCTTCAGCGGCTTTCGGCCTGAGCTTTGTTGGAGGCCATGATGGACCAGCCTGCCGCCGTCTCAGCGCGTCCGCTCGTGTATCGCCACCGGCTGTTCACGCGCATCTGGCATTGGATCAACGCGATCACCGTTTTTGTGATGCTGATGAGCGGGCTGATGATCTTCAACGCCCATCCCCGGCTTTATTGGGGGCAATATGGCGCCAATTTCGACAGACCATGGCTCATGATCGGCGCGAACGCCGATAGCGGCTATCTCAGCGTCGGCGACCTCACGATTCCTACCACCGGCATTCTCGGCCGCTGGACAGACAGCGAGGGCAATGTGCAGGCGCGTGCCTTTCCGGGATGGGTCACCATTCCGTCGCGCTACAGCCTGTCGGCAGCGCGGCGCTGGCATCTTTCCTTCGCCTGGCTGCTCGTGATCGGTGGCGTGATGTATGGGATTGCGAGCCTGCTCAACCGCCATGTGGCGAAGGACCTGCTGCCGCGCCGCAGCGAGCTTGCGCCCGGCCATATCTGGCATGACATCAAGGAGCATGCGCGGCTCCGCTTTCCCACCGGCGAAGCGGCGTTGCGCTACAATATTCTCCAGAAGCTTGCCTATCTCGGCGTGTTGTTCGTGCTGCTGCCGCTGATCGTGCTGACCGGACTGACGATGTCGCCGGGGGTGGACGCGGCGTGGCCGTGGCTGCTCGATCTGTTCGGCGGCCGCCAGTCCGCGCGCTCGATCCACTTCATCGCGGCGGGCTGCATCGCCGCCTTCATCTTGGTGCATCTTCTGATGGTCCTGCTCGCCGGGCCCTATAACGAGATCCGCTCGATGATCACCGGCCGTTACCGGCTACCGAAGGAGCGCGGCCGATGATTACCCGCCGTGCGCTTGTCAGCGGGCTTGGCGTCGCCGCCGGCGGCTCGCTTCTTTCCGGCTGCGACAAGCTCAACGATAGTCCCGGATTTCGGGACACGCTCCGCCTGGGCGAACATCTCACTTTGCGCGCTCAGCGGCTGATCACGGATCGCACTGCGCTTGCACGCGAATATCGGCCCGATCAGAGGTCGCCGATTTTTCGCGCCAATGGCACGCGCCAGCCGGCTGGGGAGGCCTATGCCGCCCATGCCGCCAGCGGTTTCGCCAATTGGCGGCTTGCTGTGGACGGCCTCGTCCGGCAGCCGCGCGCCTTCTCGATGGCGCAGATTCTGGCGATGCCGCACCGCACGCAAATCACCCGCCATGATTGTGTCGAAGGCTGGAGCGCAATCGGGCAATGGACGGGCGTGCCGCTCAAGCTGCTGCTCGATCAGGCAGGCGTGCGCGAGCAGGCCCGCTATGTCGTGTTTCACTGCGCGGACGATTATGGCCCGATGCGCTATTATGAATCGGTCGACCTGGTCGATGCCTTTCATCCCCAAACCATTTTGGCGTGGGCGCTTAACGGCCAACGCCTGCCCGTCGCCAATGGCGCGCCGCTTCGCCTCCGGGTCGAACGCATGCTTGGGTACAAGCACGCCAAATATGTCGAGCGAATCGAGCTGGCCGAGAGCCTCGGCGACATCGGCCAGGGCCATGGCGGCTATTGGGAAGATAATAATGACTATGAATGGTATGCGGGCATCTGACTTTCGTTCCGCATGCGCCCATGCACTGGACGCGGGCGCGGGAACTCACGAACTTCGCTTGGCCGCAAGTTTCGCCTTCAGCACATGCGCGGGGGCGGCATAGAGGAAGCCGAAGCTTACCGTGCCCTGCTTGGTTTCGATCGCATGATGCAGGCGGTGCGCTTGCACGATCCGCTTCATATAGGAGGAGCGCGGAACGTAGCGATGCCCGATCCTTCGATGCACGATCACGTCGTGAAAGCCGAAATAAATGGCTCCATAGGCTGCAATGCCACCCCCGACCCACGCGAAGCCGGCGCCATGACCAAGCCCGATGCCCCACCAGAACAGGGTGATCGAGGGCAGCGCAAAAATTGCCGCATACCAGTCGTTCGCTTCGAAGATGCCTGTGCGCGGGCGGTGGTGGCTCGCATGCAGGAACCAGCCCGGCCCGTGCATGATCCAACGATGCGCCGCGTAAGCAACGGCTTCCATGGCGGCTACCGCGAACAGAAGCATGAGAAGGCCATGTGCGATCGCCATGGCGGCTCTATAGCGCCTCGTTCAGCCTCTCGTCATGCGCAACTTGGTTAGATTCTCGCGCGGCATAGGCGCGATGGAGCAGCAGATGAAAAAGCTTCTGGCGATCGGATTGGCATTGGCGGCGGCAGGCTGTGCGACGCCGTCGCCGGAAGCGCGCGTTCGTACCAAGCTGATCGAAGCGGGCCTGTCGCGGCCGATGGCGAGCTGCATGGCCGAACGCCTCGTCGATCGATTGAGCATCGAGGAGCTGCGCCGGCTTGGTGCGCTCATGAAGCTGGGCCATCGCGATATCGGCCAGATGACGATCGACGAGCTGATCCGCCGTATTGGTGCATTGCAGGACCCCCACATTCTCAAGGTCGTAACCAAGGCCGGCTTGGGCTGCGCGATCGCCACCTGATCTTTCCTGCGGGTCCCGCGGTCTTTTCTTGTGCGCCGCGATATGCTTTAGGCCGTCCCGATCTAAAGACTCACTGGGGATTAGGCGCACCATGAACATCCACGAATATCAGGCCAAGGAGCTGCTGGCGAAGTTCGGCGTCGCGATTCCCGCTGGTTATGCCGCGCTGACCGTCGACGACGCGGCAGAGGCCGCCAAGAAGCTGCCTGGGCCGCTTTATGTGGTGAAGGCACAGATTCACGCCGGCGGGCGCGGTAAAGGCAAATTCAAGGAGCTTCCGTCCGAAGCGAAAGGGGGCGTGCGCCTCAGCAAGACGATTGATGAGGTTCGCCAGAACGCGGCCGATATGCTGGGCAACACGCTCGTCACCGTGCAGACCGGTGAGGCCGGCAAGCAAGTCAATCGCCTGTACGTCACCGATGGCGCGGATATCGCGAAGGAATATTATCTTTCGATGCTTGTGGACCGGAAGACCGGCCGCATCGCCATGATCGTCTCCACCGAGGGCGGCATGGATATCGAGCAGGTGGCCCACGACACGCCCGACAAGATCCACACCATCACGATCGATCCGGCCGAAGGCTTCATGCCGCACCACGGCCGTGCGGTCGCTTTCGGGCTCAATCTGAGCGGCGATCTCAACAAGCAGGCGGTCAAGGTCGCCGAGCAGCTTTATAACGCCTTCATCGCCAGCGACATGTCCATGCTTGAGGTCAATCCGTTGATCGAGACCAAGGATGGCAAGCTGCTGGTGCTCGACGCGAAGGTCAGCTTCGATTCGAATTCGCTCTATCGGCATCCCGATATCGTCGCGCTGCGCGACGAGACCGAGGAGGATCCGATGGAGATCGAAGCCTCCAAATATGATCTCGCCTACATCAAGCTCGACGGCAACATCGGCTGCATGGTCAACGGCGCCGGGCTTGCCATGGCGACAATGGACATCATCAAGCTCAACGGCGCATTCCCCGCCAATTTCCTCGACGTCGGCGGCGGCGCATCGAAGGAGAAGGTGACGGCGGCGTTCAAGATCATCCTGTCCGATCCCGCCGTCGAAGGCATCCTTGTCAACATCTTCGGCGGCATCATGCGCTGCGATATCATCGCGGACGGCATTGTCGCTGCGGCACGGGACGTAAACCTGTCGGTGCCGCTGGTGGTCCGCCTCGAAGGCACCAATGTCCAGCAGGGCAAGGATATTCTCGCCAACTCCGGGCTGCCGATCGTCTCGGCCGATGATCTGGGCGACGCCGCAAAGAAGATTGTCGCGCAGGTGAAGAAGGCGGCCTGACGGCACGGAATGCGGGATTTGCAAAATCTCTCTTCAAAATTTTGCAAATTCGCACTTGCCTTTTGAAAAACGAACCATGAGTGCGGCACTAATCAAACATTCTTGATGCATTTTTGGTTGATGGACCATTGCCAATTGCAGTTTGCAAAGCTGGTCCCCCGATGACGAGAGGAGCGTTTCCATGAAGGTCCTTGTCCCCGTGAAGCGGGTGATCGACTATAATGTGAAGCCGCGTGTGAAGATGGACGGCAGTGGCGTCGATCTGGCGAACGTGAAGATGTCGATGAACCCGTTCGATGAGATCGCGGTGGAAGAGGCGATCCGCCTCAAGGAGAAGGGTGTGGCGACCGAGATCGTGGCGGTCTCGATCGGCGAGCAGAAGGCGCAGGAAACGCTGCGCACCGCGCTGGCGATGGGTGCCGACCGGGCGATCCTGGTGGTGAGCGAGACCGAGGTCGAACCGCTGGGCGTCGCCAAGATCCTCAAGGCGATCGTCGATGAGGAGCAGCCGGGCCTGGTGATCCTGGGCAAGCAGGCGATCGACGATGACAGCAACCAGACCGGGCAGATGCTGGCGGCGCTGCTCGGCCGTCCGCAGGGTACTTTCGCCTCCAAGGTCGAGGTCGAAGGCGAGAATGTGAAGGTTACGCGCGAGGTCGATGGCGGGCTGGAAACGGTGAGCCTCAAGCTGCCGGCGATCGTGACCACGGACCTGCGCCTCAACGAGCCGCGCTATGCGAGCCTGCCGAACATCATGAAGGCGAAATCGAAGCCCTTGGCTCAGAAGACTCCGGCCGATTATGGCGTGGACGTGTCCCCGCGCCTCAAGACGCTGAAGGTCGCCGAGCCGCCCAAGCGCACAGCCGGCGTCAAGGTTGCCGATGTCGATGAACTGGTCGCGAAATTGAAAGCCTTAGGAGTTGCGGCATGAAGACGCTCGTCTGGGTCGAACATGAAGGCGGCGTGCTGAAGGACGCCACGCTGCCGGTCGTCACCGCGGCATCCAAGCTCGGCGAGGTCCATCTGCTGGTCGCGGGTCAAGGCGTCGGCGCTGTCGCCGAAGCCGCCGCGAAGATCGCGGGCGTGGGCAAGGTCCATGTCGCTGATGATGCGGCCTATGGTCATGCGCTGCCGGAGAATGTGGCGCCGCTTATCGTCGAACTGATGGCAAGCCACGATGCGTTCGTTGCGCCCGCCACCTCCAACGGCAAGAATATCGCGCCGCGCGTCGCGGC
>CBFRWL010000119.1:0-7590 GCA_965727025.1 uncultured Sphingomonas sp. | reverse complement strand
CACCAAGATCTGCCGCGTTGGTTCGCAGCGGCCGACGTTTCGGTACTGCCGTCCGCGTCCGAAGGTCTTGCCAATGTCTGGGTCGAATCGCTCGCCTGCGGCACGCCGATCGTCATCGCTGACGTCGGCGGCGCGCGCGAGGTGGTGGACAATCCTGCGGCAGGCCGGATCGTCGAACGATCACCGCACGCTGTTGCCGACGCGATCCGCGAGCTTTTGTTGTCGCCCGCGCCGCGCGACGCAACCCGGCAAACCGCTACGCGCTTCACCTGGAGTGCGAACGCCGAAGCACTCGCAAAACATCTTTCAGAGCTGGTCCAGCGGCATCAGCGCGGCGGCGATCCAACGATCCTCGCCGCGTAACACGCTCCAGGCCCGAGCGGCGGCGCGGCTGTCCATAAGCTCGACCCCGACACCCTGTTCCTGAAGTGCGGTGAGAAATGACGGATCGGGACGACGCAGGGTCGCGCCGCTGCCCAGCAGGAGAAATTCGGGCCGGGGCTGCAACGCGAGGAGATCCGCAATGTCCTGAGCAGTCAATGCCGAGAGCAGCGGCGCTTGCCATGTCATCGCAGCAAGCGGAGTCAGCTTCAGACCCGTCGTATAAACAATGCCGTCTACCCTGAACCCATTGCCCGAAAAGGCCTGCACCAGTGGCCCGGTTGCCGGGCGATCGCGATCCAGACGCGGCATCTCAGTCTATCGCTTCGGCGCGATCCGTTCTGCGCCGCTTATGCCCGGCGCAGCCTTCGGCTCGATCGGATTGGGCTTGAGGCCCAGCGTGATCAGGAGCGAAGACGATACATAGATCGAGGAATAGGTGCCGACCACGATGCCGAGCATCATCGCCGAGGTGAAGCCACGCAGCACATGGCCGCCAAAGACCAGCAGAGCGCCAAGCGCGAGCATCACCGTGATCGACGTCATGACCGTACGCGGGAGCGTTTCGTTCACCGAGAGATCGATCAGGCCTTTCATGTCCATCTTGCGGTATTTGCGCATATTCTCGCGAATGCGGTCGTCGATCACCATCTTGTCGTTGATCGAATAGCCCACGATCGTCAGCACCGCTGCGACGATATTGAGATCGAATTCGAGCCGCGTGATCGCGAAAAAGCCCAGCGTCATCAGCACGTCGTGCATGATCGCGACGAAGGTCGAGATGCCGAACTGCCATTCGTAACGCAACCAGGAGAAGATCGCGATGCCGACGATCGCGAGCAGGACAGCCAGCACGCCATTGCGGATCAGCTCGTCCGAAACCTTGCCCGAAACGGTGTCGTAACGCGTGAAGGTCACCCCGGGAAACTCGGCCGCGAGCGCATTGCGCACCTTCTCGACAACCTTGTTGGTCGCGCCTTCATCGCTGCTCGCGGGAAGCGGCAGGCGGATCGAGACGGTGTTGGGATCGCCGAATGTTTGAAGCGAGCCCTCGCCCACGCCCAGCCTGTCGATATCCGCGCGGACCTTGTCGAGATGCGGCGGCTGCTGGAATTTTGCTTCGATCATGAGGCCGCCCACGAAATCGACGCCCAGGTTGAGCCCCCGCACTGCGACCGCCGCGATTGCGAGCACGGTAAGCAGCGCCGTCAGCCCGAACGCCCAATGGCGGATGCGAACAAAGCCGATATTCGTATTGTCGGGAACGAGCTTGAGCAGACGCATGGCGATCTTCCCGTCAGATATGGATCTCGGTCGGGCGGTTGCGACGCAACCACCAGACGACGAGCATGCGGGTGAAGGTGACGGCGGTGAACACCGACGTCGCGATGCCGATCAGCAAAACGACGGCAAAGCCTTTCACCGGCCCCGATCCGAGCAGCAGCATGATCAGCCCGGCGATAGCATGCGTGACATTCGCCTCGAAGATCGTGCGGCTGGCTTCCTTATAGCCGAGTTCCACCGATTGCGGCACGCTGCGACCCCGCCGCCGTTCCTCGCGCATGCGTTCGTTGATCAGCACATTGGCGTCCACCGCGGTTCCGATCGTCAGCACGAAGCCGGCGATGCCGGGCAAGGTCAATGTTCCGTTGAACAGCGCCATCACGCCCAGGATCACGAAGATGTTTATGACCACGGCGATGTTGGCGTAGACGCCGAAGCGGCCGTAGGTGACCAGCATAAAGACGATGACGGCAACCGCCGCAATCGCCGAGGCGGTGACACCGGCGCGGATCGAATCAGCACCGAGCTGAGGGCCGACCGTACGCTCCTCGATCACCTTCAACGGCACCGGCAACTTGCCCGACCGTAGCGCGATGGCGAGCTGATTGGCGCTGTCGACCGTAAAATTACCCGAGATCTGGGCCGATCCGCCCAGAATGGGTTCATTGATCCGCGGCGCGGACAACACCTTGCCGTCTAGGATGATGGCGAATGGCTTGCCCACATTCTCCTGCGTGGTGCGCGCGAACTTGCGGCCGCCCTGGCTGTCGAAGCGGATGTTCACGACCGGACGGTTATTCTGCTGATCATAGCCCTGCTGGGCATCGATCAACTGATCCCCGCTGATCATCACCCTGCGCTGGACGGCGATGCCCCTGCCGTCCGCCGGATCGTTGAAGGGCAGGACTTGGCTACCGGCAGGCGCAATGCCCTGCGCCACTTGGGCGGGGTCGGCCGTAAGATCGACCAGCTTGAATTCGAGCTTCGCGGTTTTACCAAGCAAAGCCTTCAGCGCCTCGGGATCCTTGAGCCCCGGTACCTGAACGTCGATGCGATTGGCGCCTTGGCGAACGATGCTTGGTTCGCGCGTGCCAAGTTCGTCGATGCGCTTGCGGACGATCTCGGTCGCGACGTCCATCGCACTGTTCGTGGCGGTGGTAAGCCCCGACGTGGTCGGCGTCAGCACGATCCGGCTCGAATCGACCACCTGCACGTTCCAGTCACGCTGGCCGCCCAGGCCCACCGGCTGGGTCAGTGTGCGGATCCGCTCGACCGCCGTGTCGAGCTGCGCCACGTCGCGTACGAAGAAGGACAGGCGGCCGCCGGCCGTCGAGATGTCGCCGATATCAATTTGCGGGTTCTGCCGCCGCATCTCGGTGCGGACCGATTCCTCCATCTGCTGGAGCCGCTGCTTGGCGATGTCCGAAGTCTCGGCCTCTAGGAGAAGGCGGCTGCCGCCCGATAGGTCGAGGCCGAGGTTGATCCGCGGCATCTTCTGGAGGCCAAGCTGATCGATCGTGGCTTCCGGAATGAGGCTCGGTATCGCCAGCCCCACGCCGACGGCCAGGACGAAAAGAATCCAGAGGACCTTCCAGCGCGGGAAATCGAGCATCGTCGATCAGTCGTTGGCGGGTTTCGCGGCGCCCGGAACACGGACGTCGGACAGCGTTGATTTGACCACGCGGATTCGGACATTCGCCGCGATCTCGACTTCGAGCTCCGTATCCTCGACCTTCGTCACCTTGCCGACCACGCCGCCGGCAGTGACGACCGTGTCGCCCTTCTTGACCGCGTCAATCAGCGCCCGGTGATCCTTCATCTTCTTCTGCTGCGGCCGGATCAGCAACAGGTAGAAGATCACGAAGATCAGCAGCAAGGGCACCATCTGCACGATGAAGCCGGCCGAACCCGAGGACGACGCGCCGTCCGCCGCTTGCGCGAATGCTGGAGATGAAAACATTGAAAGCCTCTTGCTTTCTTATCCTGAACCCGGCCTGTCCCGAAATGAGGTGATCCGGCTGTTTTTTGAAGGCGCGCGCCTATCATCAACGCTCTTCCGACGCAACCGGCAGCGCAATGATCGGCGCGCGCTTGCATGTGCGCTGCGACCTCTCTAAAGCGCGCAGCCTTGGTCGGGGCGTAGCGCAGCCTGGTAGCGCATCAGACTGGGGGTCTGGGGGTCGCAGGTTCGAATCCTGTCGCCCCGACCAGCTCAAAAACCGATAGATGACCCTTAAGTCACGACGAACGCCCGATTTTTCTTAACTCATTACATCGACAGCCGGCTGCCTCGCCGCTACCCCAAGGCGATGCCGGAACCCAGACCCTTTTCGTGACAGACCGGATCCGGCATCTCGATGGATGGCGGGGATGCGCCATCATGGCCGTTCTTTTCGGCCACTATCTGACATCGAGGGGGGTCAATCTCGGACGCTTCGGCGTCGAGCTGTTCTTCGTACTCAGCGGCAGGCTGATGGCCGAAATCCTGTTCGTGCGCGACCGCCCGCTGACAAGCTTCTACCTGCGCCGCTTTTCGCGAATCTACCCGGCCCTGCTGGTGCTGGCGCTTTGCATGCTGTGCCTGTCCTTCGCTCTGCACCACAAGGATCCGACCTCACGGCAGTTTCTGTCGGTAGCGACGCTCACCTATAATTACACTTGGCCCTTTCTCGGACGAAGCTCGGTACTTGCGCATACCTGGTCGCTCTGCGTGGAAGAGCATATGTACCTGCTCCTGGGCGCCGTGGCATTCCTATGCCGCAGGTCAACACAGCTATCGCCGATCGCTCTCCTCGTGGCGCTCATTCTCGTGGCGTTGACGATCGGTACGATTCAGACGCTGCAGGGATGGGACTATTATAGCGTCTATTGGCGGAGCGACACACGCGGAGCCTCGATCCTGATCGGCGCAGTCGCCTATCTGATGCTGCGCGATCCGATACCCCGCTGGCTTTCGGCCAGCTACGTTCCCATCGCGGCCGGGCTGATCGGGCTCGCGCTCAACATAAACGCCGTGCCGGATCCGGTGAAATATTCGCTCGGGACCGCCAGCCTCGCAATCTCCCTGACGCTTCTTCATCGGGCGCCGCAGGCGCTTCGGGAAATGTTCGAGCACAAGCTGACCGTGCTTACCGGCACCGTCTCCTATTCGCTCTATCTGTGGCAGCAACCCTTTTACAAAGCCGGCCAGGGCATTCCCGAGCGTTTGCTGTTGCTGCCATTGGGGCTGCTGGCGGCAACCTGCAGCTATCGATTGATCGAGCAGCCCGCACGCCGCTTCCTCAACGCCTTTTTCCAGACGCATCGCTCGCGCATCCAAGGTTCGCGAACCATGATCATGGCAACAGGACGCTGGCGACCCCGGCGTGACTCGAACACGCAACATCCTGCTTAGAAGGCAGGTGCTCTATCCAGTTGAGCTACGGGGCCGCAGCGGATGCCGCCATAAAGGCAAAGCTTGCGCCGTGGCAATGCGAAGCTGAAACCTGCGAAAGAGCAAGGCTTACCACTCATTAACTCTCTTCTGACACAAGGCATCCCGCCACAGGTAGACAGAATGAGCCTCAACACGCCACTCAACGAGCTAGTGAAGCGCTTGCATGCGGGTGACTTACGCGCCCGCGTGCGCGCAGCTATCGCGTCCGTTACCGAATATCTGGCCCAGAATGTGGGCAAACGATCTTTGAGCCGGACTGCCGCCATGGCGTTCGGGCTTCAAGGTCTGCTCCTGCTCATTCTCGGCTTCGCCTCGGTCGGCAGCATATCGAGCGCGCTCGGCGACGTCGGCGATCTCAACAGCGTCGTGCGTCAGCAACGGCTGCTGCTGGCTGGCCGCATCGCCGTCGTCGAAGCGAGCGATAAGCTCAAAGCCTATGCGCTGAACCCAAGCGCCAACACCGAGACCGCTGCACGCCTTGCCATCAAGCAGATGGTCGATACGACCGAAAAGGCGTCCCGTGCGGCTCTCACCAGCCAGCAGCACCAGCTGCTTGCCAAGGCGAATGAAATCGCGGCGAAGAGCCCTGAAGATTTCGACAAGCTTGTCGCGACCCAAAACACAATTTCGAAAATGGTGCAGGAGCGGGTCTACGTCGAAGGCGCGGCGATCCAGCAGGACCTGAACATACTCGCGGAGCATGCAGCGGCCGCGGGCGAGACAGCCGCAGCGGCAAAAGCACGCGAAGCCGGCGCCGCCTATTCGCTCGTGCGCATCTCCTTTGAACGTTTCCTGGCAGCCTCCACCAAGGCGAACATAGACGGCGCAAGCCAACAATCGCTTCGGCTCGAGGATGTGCTCAACCAGCTTTACGATTCCACCAAGAACGCAGCGCTCTTGGCCGAGGCCGATGTCGCGATCAAACGGCTGATCAGCTTTGACGATTCCTTCAAAACGCTGGTCAAGCTCACCGCCGCTCGGGACGCGCGGCTGCGTCAACTGCTCGTGCATCATGGCGATTCGGTCGGCGCCGCAGTGGACAAGGTCGGGAGCCAGGTTGACGCCGTTCAAAGCTCGGCTGCCAACAGCGCGCGGCTTAAGCTGGGCGGACTGCTCACGCTCTCGCTTGCGCTCGCGGGGGGCGGCATCCTGTTCATATATATCGCCGGTCTTGTCTTCGGCCGCGCGGTTACCAAGCCGATCCTGACGATCACGAGCAACATGCAACAGCTTGCCAAAGGCAATCTCGAGCATCAGGTCGAATTCGCCTCTCGTGAGGACGAAATCGGGGAGATGGCACGCGCGCTGGAGGTCTTCCGGCTCAACGCCATTGAAGTCGAACGACTGCAAGGCGAGGAAGCGGAACGCCAGGAAGCCCAGCGGCGCGCGGACGAGGCCACCCGCGAAGCGGAACGGCGTTCGCTTGAGGAACGCGCTCGCAACCAACAGGAATCCGAGCGTGCAAAGCGTGAAATGCTTGCAAAGCTTGCAGGTGACTTCGAACGCCACGTCGCCAGCGCCATGCGATCGGTCGCCACCGCAGCCCGCGAGATTGACGCCGGCGCCCAGCGCGTCGCCTCATCGGTCGCCTCGACGAAGGCAGTTGCGGAAAGCATTACCGGCGCTGCCGTCGAAGCGAGCGCCAGCACTGCTACGATTGCCGCTGCCACCGAGGAAATGACGCTATCTCTCGGTGAGGTGTCCAAGCAGGTAACCGAATCCTCGAATTGCGCCTCGCGCGCAGTGGCACGTGTCGGCCAGACCGATTCGATCGTAACCTCGCTGGCGCGCGACGCTGCCGAAATCGGCGAAGTCGTTTCGCTCGTCCATAACATCGCCCAGCAGGTCAACCTTCTCGCTCTAAACGCGACGATTGAAGCAAGCCGTGCCGGTGAAGCTGGTCGAGGTTTTGCCGTGGTCGCCGCGGAGGTGAAATCGCTGGCGCAGCAAACTGCGGCTGCGACGGTCAAGATTAGCGAACGGGTAAGCTCGATCCAAAGCGTCAGCAAAACCGCTATGCAGGCGATCAACGAGATCGGCGAAGTGATCGGCGAGATGGGCGTACTGGCCACCAGCGTCGCCACCGCAGTGGATCAGCAGGTCTCGACCACATCGGAAATCGCCCGCAACACGACGCTGGCCGCAAAAGGCACGAGCGAGTTCACCAACCATCTGAAGCGCGTTCAGGATGGCGTGGCGATCAGCGGCGACACTGCGGAAACGGCCCGTGCAGCCGCGGCTGAGGTGAGCAGGCAGACCGAAGCCTTGCAGAAGGAAATCGAGAGTTTCCTCACATCGGTCCGTGCCGCTTAAATATGTGGCCTCATTACCGTTTATTTACCTGAACGCGCCTATCAAGTTACGGAAATCAAAGGTTCGGACTGAGCTCGATATAATGTTGAAGAAAACCGCCATGTTCGTGCTGCTGTCGGCAGTGGCTTCTGCCGGCTGGTGCGCCGACGTCCCTGCCCAATGGCAGGGCGCGGTCG
>CBFRWL010000118.1:0-7593 GCA_965727025.1 uncultured Sphingomonas sp. | reverse complement strand
GGGCTGGAGAGCGAGGATGACGCCGAAGCGGTGATTGCAGAGCGCATGGCCGAATTGGCGGCGATCGGCCTGATCGAGCGGCGATGAGACACAGCTTTTCAGTCCGCATCGGTCCCGTCGGCTTTCGGATCGGATCGGTGTGGAGAGGGCCAATCCAGGCATTGGCGAAACTCTATCGAGACTATCCGGCGCCGTTGGACGGCATCGCTGATTTTACGGTGAGGCTTGAACCGGACGATCTGTTTCGCCGCTGGCTTCGGCCATCCGTAGCGATCCGTGGAGATTATATCCTGCCCGAAGCTGCGCCGCTCGCGTTGCGTCATGGATTGCTGGCCGCCGAAATGGGAATGAACCTGCAGATGGCGCTCGGCCAGCGACGCTATCTTCTGCTCCATGCGGCTGTTGTCGAGCGGGAGGGCAGGGCGCTGATCCTGACCGGCGAGTCCGGAGCTGGCAAATCCACGCTCGCCGCCTTGCTGGGCGAGCGGGGTTGGCGGCTGATGGGCGATGAGTTCGCACTGGTTGATCCGGCCACCGGGCTGCTGCACGCTTTTCCCCGCGCGGTGAGCCTCAAGAATGAGGCGATCGACCTGTTCCCTGGCCTGACGGCCGAACGCTGGGGGCCTCCGTTAGTGGGAACGCCCAAGGGAAAGATCCGCCATTTGCGTCCAAACCCCGAGGCGATCGTGCGCATGGCTGAGCCTGCACGTCCCGCCCTGCTTCTCTTCCCGCGCTACGGGTTCAGAGAGGAGGTACGCGAGATCGGTCAGGCCGAGATATTCGTGCGTTTGACCCAGGCCTCGACCAACTATGTGAACCTGGGAGAAGCAGGTTTTGCCGCGCTGACGCGTTTCGTAAGAAAAACGCCTGCCCGCGCCGTTGACTATCCGGACGGGCCGGCAGCCATGGCCCTCGTCGAAAGGCTCTGGCAGGAGTTGGCTGGATGAGCCGCGCGGCGCGTTTGCTCGTCGACGCTTTGCGAGACCCGGAAATCGTCGCGGGGCTCGATGCCGAAGGCTGGACGGCGCTTCTCTCCGCTGCCCGAGCGGAGCAACTTATCGCCAGCCTGGCCTATCGGCTTGAAGGCCAAGCCGTTCCTGAGGCTGCGGCAGCAACCCTCGCTGACGCCAAGCGCGCAGCCGAGCAGGGTGCCGTGCAAGCATTATGGGAAGCCGAAATGGCCCGCCGTGCACTCGATCCGCTGGCGGTGCCGGTTATCCTGCTTAAAGGAACGGCCTTTGTCGCCGCTGGCCTCGATGCGGGCAAAGGCCGTTTCATCGGCGATCTCGACATTCTGGTCGAGCGTGAGCGCCTCCCGGATGTCGAGCGGGCGCTGCTCGCGGCTGGCTGGGAGTGGGTCAAGGACAGCTCTTACGATATGCACTATTATCGAAGCTGGATGCACGAGCTGCCGCCGCTCATTCACCGCGATCGCGATCGCATGATTGACGTGCATCACACGATCCTGCCTCCGACGGCGCGACCGAAACCCGATGCCGAAGCGCTGATCGGGGACAGTATAGCGCTTCGAAATGGCATGCGCGTTCTTTCGCCTGCCGATCTTGTTGTCCATGCCGCCGCCCACATCTTTGCTGACGGCGATCTGGCGGGGGGTCTCCGCAATCTCTGGGATATTGACCGCTTGCTGCGCGAGTTCACGCTTCGCCCCGACTTTATCCCGGCTCTTCTCGATCGCGCCCGACTTCATGATCTCGAGAAAGCCGTTCGTAAAGCCTTGCGTCTTTCAACACATCTCTATGGAACACCCTTGCCGCAGATCGGACCGCTCAGCATGGCGGACCGCCTTTATCGGCGGCGCCTGCTCGCCCGCGACGGCTGGGCACGGCCAACGCACTGGTTCATTCGTCAGGCCTTCTACATCCGTTCGCACTGGATCCGCATGCCGCCGTTGCTGCTTGCACGCCATCTCCTCATCAAGGCGCGCGCTCGCAGAGCAGGAGCCTGAAACAGCGAGGCTAACGCCGCTGGTTCAGGACTTCATAAGCCATTACCGCCGTCGCCACCGCGACGTTGAGGCTGTCGGCCTTTCCCCGCATCGGCATTTTTACCAGCAAGTCGCACGCCAGCTCATAGTCGGCGGGCAGCCCCTGGGCTTCATTGCCCGCCAGGATGAACGTCGGCGCTGCATAGCGCACGGATTGATAATCGATATCGGTGCGCAAGCTGGTGCCGACGAGTTGGCCCGGTCCCTGCCGCAGCCACGCGATGAACTCTGGCCAGCGGGCTTGGGCGATCCGCTGGGTAAACAGCGCTCCCATCGAGGCGCGAACCGCCTCCACCGAAAAGGGATCGACGCTCTCATCGATCAGGATGAGCCCGCCCGCGCCGACCGCATCGCCGGTACGCAGCATCGTACCCAGGTTACCCGGATCGCGAAGCGCCTGCGCAACGAGCCAGATATCGGAAACACTGCGGTCGATCAGCGAAAGGCTGGTATCGAATTGGCGGAAAACGCCGAGCACGGTCTGCGGATTGTCCTTACCCGAGAGCTTCGCCAGGATGTCGCGACTGGTTTCGATCGCTTCACCGCCGTGCGCCTCGGTGGCCGTGATAAGTCTTGATGCCAGCGGATGGGCCGCAGCCTCGGCCGTCGAGATCACCAATTCCGGGAAAATGCCTGCGTCGGAGGCTTCGGTCAGGATCCGCAGTCCTTCCGCCAGGAACAGACCTTCGGCGCGACGGTGCTTTTTGTCCCGCAGCGATTTTATCTGCTTGATGAGCGGATTGGAAAATCCCGTGATCGAACGAGGCAGCGGTCAGTCCTCGCCGAACTTGGCCTCGACCAGCTCTGCCAATTTCGTTACCGCCTCATGCGCGCCGTCGCCGGTCGCGCTGATGGTAACGCTGTCTCCCATGGCGGCACCCAGCATCATCAGGCCCATGATCGACGTTCCGGCAACGCTGGAACCATCCTTGGAAACCTCGATGACTGCAGATTGGGTGCTGGCGAGCGTTACGAACTTGGCGCTGGCGCGGGCATGCAGCCCACGCTTGTTGGTAATGAGGACCGTCCGCTCAATCCCATTCACGCAGCTGCTTCTCCTAGAACCTCGCTCGCGACCGATATATATTTCCGTCCCGCCTCGCGCGCGGCGGCCACGGCCTGGGTTACCTTCATCATTTTTCGCGCGCCTTCAAGCCGGATCAGCATGGGAAGGTTGATTCCCGCGATCACCTCGACTCGTCCCGGCTCCATCAGCGAGATCGCAAGATTGGAGGGAGTCCCGCCGAACAGATCGGTGAGCAGGATCACGCCCGACCCGTCATCAACCGCCTTGATCGCCGCGGCGATGTCAGCCCGCCGCGCTTCCATATCATCGTCCGGCCCGATGCAGATCGCCGCGATCGCCTGTTGAGGGCCGACCACATGCTCCATCGCCGTTACAAATTCTGACGCCAGTTTTCCGTGCGTCACCAAAACCAACCCGATCATTTGGACCTCAATCCCCCCGGATCATCCCAAGCCCTCCTCGCGCTCGCTCTCCCGATACTCATTCTCTGATGTTTGCCCCAGATCTCTATGCGCAACGGTCGGCGAGAAACCTGCCGCGCGCATCCGATTCGCTATACACTCACAGATATGAACAGAACGATGCTGGCCGCCTGTACAGCCGAAAGCAACGGTTACATAGGCTTTTCCTTCCTGCGCATAGCGCGGCAGCAAAAGCTCCAGCAGCCCGCCGATGCGTTCGACCGCTTCGGCGTATGCAGGATCCTGCGCGATATGGTCCGCCACTGCTTGGTCCAACCCGCTCAGCGGTTTGAGCGCCGGCACCCAGTGCGGGTTGCGCAGGAAACGCATGTCGAAGACGAGGTCCGCATTACGCGGCAGGCCGCGAGCAAAGCCGAAGGACATCATGCGCAGCACCGGCGCATCGCCCGGCGTTCCGAAACGTGATCGGATCTCCTGCTGCAATTCGTTGGTGTTGATGTCGGTCGTATCGATCAGATAGGTGGCTGCCCTCCGTAATGGGCCAAGCAATTCGCGTTCGCGTGCAATCCCGTCGGCCACCGGCCGATCGAGCGCGAGCGGATGACGGCGTCGCGTTTCCGAGAAGCGCCGCGAAAGCTCCGCCCCGCTGCAATCGAGGAAAAGCAGGCCGCCTTCGGGGCCATGTTGTTGCGCCCGAAAATTTTCGACGTAGCGGATGATGGTGTCGCTGTTGAAGTCGCGGGTGCGGCTATCGATGCCGATCGCCAGCGGCCGGTCCCGGCCTTCGCTCGCCTCCCCCGGGGGTACCGCCAGCAGTCGTTCGAGCAACCGCAGCGGCAAATTGTCGACGACCTCCCAGCCAAGATCCTCCAACGTCCGCAGCGTCGTCGACTTGCCCGCTCCCGACATGCCGGTAACGATCAGTAGCTGACGCGGGCGATGCGGCACGATCTTACCGTTCCTCGCTCTTATTGCGCGGTGCATCAACGACAGCACGCAAGGCCAGTTCCACTTTCAATGGCGCTGATGCCTCAAAGGGGCGCAGGTTGATCGCAGCTATTTGAATTCCAAGGAAATTGGCCATGTCCTCTAATTCAGGCATGCGGACTGGATCTTCATCGAGCCTCACGCACAGGGCGATTGTGGCAAGCTCCAGGGCCGGCCACGAAATGATGCCGACGTTGCGCACCTCGATCTTGCCACTGATCGGTGCCGGTGCACTGGCGACGATGCGGTCTCCCTCGCGCCTCAGATCGGTATAGTCATCACTGACCAGTTCGGCGCCGCGATCGAGCAGACGCAGTGCGAGATCGGATTTTCCCGATCCGGAAGGGCCGCGTAACAGCACGCCATGCTTATCGATTGCCACGCACGATGCGTGCACCGTCAGTTTCGAAGGCTCGATCACGATGTAGCCCTCCAGGGAAGGCGGATCAGGAAACAGGCGCCCGCGGCTCCGTCCTCCTTATCCTGCACGGTGATCGTTCCTCCATGGCCTTCAATGATCGTCCGCGCGATGGCGAGACCAAGCCCGCTATGCTTGCCGAACGCTTCATTATCGGGGCGAAGGCTGTGAAAACGGTTAAAGATTTCCTCGCGTACATCCGGGGGCACGCCGGGACCTTCATCTTCGATACGAACCAGCACTTCATCTCCGACCCGCGTCGCGACGATCTCGACCAAGCCGCCTGGTGGAGAAAAGGATACCGCATTGTCGATCAGATTTTCGATCGCACGGGTCAGACGCGAGCCGTCGCCAGCAACGATCGCCGTCCCCCGGCGCGGGCGCGCGAAGGCCATGCGGATGCCCTTGTTGCGGCCGCGCTCGTCCCGCGCACGCACAAGGTTCTGGATCATGATCCCGAGATCGATCGGCTCGAACCGCGCCCGCGAAAGTTCGGCATCGAGGCGGGAGGCATCCGAAATGTCCGTAATGAGGCGATCGAGCCGGATCACGTCGTCATGGATGACGGCGATCAGCTTCCGCTGCAGATCGGGATCTTTCACCGTCGTCATCGTGTCGACCGCCGAACGTAGCGATGCCAGCGGGTTCTTCAGTTCATGGGCGACATCGGCTGCGAAAGCCTCGGTCGCATCGATCCGCTGGCGAAGCGCCAGACTCATGTCGGATACGGCTCTGGCGAGCTGTCCGATTTCGTCGCTGCGAGACGGAAGCCGGGGGACCTGCACCTCGCGATCGCGACCGAGCCGGACCCGGTGAGCGGCTCGCGCCAGCCGCCGCAACGGCCGGACGATCGTACGCGCCAGAAACAATGAGAGCAGCACCGAGAAGCAAATCGCAGCCGCGAGGACCATGCCGAGCCAGAAGCGCTCGGCGCGAACGCTGCGGACGACATCGCGCGCATTGATGGTGGAAAGCAACACGCCTCCCGCCGGTTGGGAAAGTGGGATGGCGGCGGAGATCATCGGCGTTCGGTCAGGAGCGCGCCGCACCGTCGAAACGAGGCGCTTGTCCTTTAACGCGGTCAGAGCTTCGGGCCAGGCGGGCACCCGATCGATCGGTGGCTCAATGAAGGGCGGATAGCGCTCGGCATCGACCACATGATCGACCATTCGATCGAGAAAGCGTGCGACATGGCGTTCCCATGCTTCCGACGCTGGGTCGCGGAGTTCGTAAGTCGGACTGCCCAGCCGCCAGCTGTCCATGAGGAGCGATCCGTCCGCGGCGTAAATGCGGAAGCGCTGGCCTGTCGCCGATCCCGCCTGCCGCAGCAGATCGCGTTGCGTATTCGGCACGGCGCGGTTCAGCCCAACCGCGGTCAGCAGCGTTTGGTTCACCACCATGGTCGATCGCTGGTCGAGTACCCGCACGCGAAAACTGTCGAGGTAGAAGAAGCCGCCGGTCAGCAGCGCCAGCGCGATGATGTTGACGGCAAGAATCCGGGCAGTCAGCGACCATCGAGACGACCAGCTCACCGCCAGGTCATCGGCTTCATTCCTCAGCAAAACGATATCCTACGCCATAAAGCGTTTCGATCGCCTTGAAGGTTGGATCGACCTCGCGGAACTTGCGCCGCAGCCGCTTGATATGGCTGTCGATCGTACGATCGTCGACATAGACGTCATCCTGATAAGCCGTATCCATGAGCTGATCGCGCGATTTAACGAAGCCTGGCCGCTGGGCAAGAGCTTCAAGGATTAGAAATTCGGTCACGGTCAGCGTGACGTCCCGCCCATTCCATTGCACGCGATGGCGCGCCGGGTCCATTGCCAGCCGGCCTCGCTCGATCGTTTCCCGCGGGCTTTCATCCTCGGCCATGCCTTGCGCTCCGCCTGCGCGAGCGTCGGTCCTACGCAGAATAGCTTTGATGCGGGCGATCAATAGCCTCTGGGAGAATGGCTTGGTGATATAATCGTCCGCACCCATGGCCAAGCCGAGCGCCTCGTCCAGCTCGTCATCCTTCGAGGTGAGAAAGATTGCGGGCAGCAGCGGCAGCTTTTCGCGCAGGCGGCGAAGCAGTTCCATCCCGTCGAGACGCGGCATTTTGACGTCGAGCACCGCCAGATCGGGAGGATTTTCGACGAGCGCTTTGAGCGCGGCCTCGCTGTCGGTGTAAATGCGCACGGTGAAGCCTTCCGCTTGCAGCGCAATCGATACAGATGTGAGAATGTTTCGATCGTCGTCGACGAGCGCGATGGAAGCCGACATGTGCGGCTGCAACTCCTTAATTCTTTACAGTTGGCCTAGCGGATGTCCCGCTTCAGGGCAAATCCGCCGACTATCCGGCGATCTTAACCTTCCCAGTTTGACGCCATCTCTGCCGCGCGATATGCGCGAATGGAATCAAACGCTCTGGGAGTTCTCTTCCCGGATGCCGCATTTTAGCCCTTTTCAGGGAGGTGAGTATAGTGTCGGTCCGTGTTCCCAGCCATGATCTTTCTACCCAAGGCTTCGATGTGAAAGCGAAGCTCCATTGGAATTTGCCGCCCGCCCCGCTTGTGGAGTTCGCGGTGGCACGCGGAGAGGGGCTGCTGGCCAAGGACGGCCCGTTCGTGGTGGAAACCGGCAAGCACACTGGCCGATCGGCACAGGACAAATTCATCGTTCGCGACGCCGAGACCGAGAACACGGTATGGTGGGGCAAAGTCAACAAGCCGATGTCTCCGGAGCATTTCGC
>CBFRWL010000117.1:0-7609 GCA_965727025.1 uncultured Sphingomonas sp. | reverse complement strand
GAAATCCCCGCCCTTCCCGGTGATGAGGAAGTGAAGGCGGGCGTCGAGGCGGCCGATGAGGCCATCGCGGCGGACAACGCCGCCGAGGTCGAGGCCGCGATCGAACAGACGGCGCCGGAGAGCCCGGCCTCCGATGACGAGAACAAGGAGGGCTGATAGATGAAGGTCAAGGTTCAGACCCTCGACGCGACTGCGTCCGGCGACATCGAGCTCAACGACACCGTGTTTGGTGTCGAGCCCCGTGCCGACGTGCTCCACCGCGTCATCACCTGGCAGCTCGAGAAGCGTCGCGGCACCGCCCGCAAGGCACGCGAACGCAGCGAAGTCGCCCGCACTGGCAAGAAGTTCGGTCGTCAGAAGGGCGGCGGCACGGCCCGCCACGGTGATCGCCGCGCTCCGGTCTTCATCGGCGGCGGCAAGGCGCACGGTCCGCGCGTTCGCGATTTCAATCCGTCGCTGAACAAGAAGATCCGCGCGCTGGGCCTCAGGATGGCGCTGTCGTCCAAGGCCAAGGACGGCACGCTGATCGTCGTCGATACGCTCGAGCTGAAGGACGCCAAGACCAAGGCAGTCGCGGCGCAGTTCGGTAAGCTCGGGTTCGGCAAGACCGCGCTGGTGATCGACGGCGATGCGGTGGCGGAGGGCTTCGCTCGCGCGACCTCAAACCTGATCGGCGTGAACGTGCTGCCGGCGGTTGGCGCCAATGTGTACGACATTTTGAAGCATGAGACGCTGGTGCTGACACGCGCCGCCGTCGAGAAGCTGGAGGCCCGGTTCAATGGCTAAGAAGAAGGGCCAGGCGGTCGATCTCAACCATTATGATGTGGTGCTCGCGCCGCACATCACCGAGAAGGCGACCCTGCTGAGCGAGCATAATGCGGTTGTGTTCAAGGTTGCGCAGGACGCTACCAAGCCGTCGATCAAGGCGGCTGTCGAAGCGCTGTGGGACGTGAAGGTGACCGGCGTGAACATCCAGGTCGTCAAGGGCAAGACCAAGCGGTGGAAGGGCCAGCCCTATCGCCGTTCCGACGAGAAGAAGGCGATCGTGACGCTGGCCCAGGGCCAGACCATCGACATTACGGAAGGGGTGCGCTGAGATGGCGCTCAAGCATTATAACCCGACCAGCCCGGCGCGGCGCGGCCTTATTCTGGTCGACAAGTCGAGCCTGTGGAAGGGCAAGCCGGTCAAGGCGCTCACCGAAGGCAAGCGCAAGTCCGGCGGCCGCAACAATATGGGCCACGCCACCGCGCGCGGCATCGCCGGCGGCCACAAGCAGAAATATCGCATCATCGATTTCAAGCGCCGCAAATGGGATCAGCCCGCGACCGTCGAGCGCCTGGAATATGACCCCAACCGCTCGGCCTTCATCGCCCTGGTGAAGTATGAGGATGGCGAGCAGGCCTATATCATCGCGCCGCAGCGGCTCGCGATCGGCGACCAGGTGATCGCCGGCCGCAAGACCGACGTGAAGCCCGGCAACGCGATGGAGATCGGCCAGATGCCGGTCGGCACCATCGTTCACAATGTCGAGATGAAGCCGGGCAAGGGCGGTCAGATCGCCCGCGCGGCGGGTACCTATGTACAGGTCGTGGGCCGTGATCGCGGCATGGTGATCACTCGCCTCAATTCGGGCGAGCAGCGTTACATCCGCTCCGATTGCATGGCGACTGTCGGTGCAGTGTCCAATCCGGACAATGCCAACCAGAACCTTGCCAAGGCCGGCCGTAACCGCTGGCTTGGCAAGCGCCCGCTCACCCGCGGCGTCGCCAAGAACCCGGTCGACCACCCGCATGGCGGTGGTGAGGGCCGGACCTCGGGCGGCCGCCATCCGGTGACCCCATGGGGCAAGCCGACCAAGGGTGCCCGCACCCGTCACAACAAGGCGACGGACAAGATGATCATCCGTTCGCGTCACGCGAAGAAGAAGAGGTAAGCGATGGCCCGTTCCACCTGGAAAGGTCCCTTTGTCGACCTGCATCTGTTGAGGAAGGCGGAAGCCGCCCAGGAATCGGGTGCGCGTGCGCCGATCAAGACCTGGTCGCGCCGCTCGACGATCCTCCCGCAGTTCGTTGGCCTGACCTTCAATCTCTATAATGGCCGCAAGTTCGTGCCGGTTTCGGTCAACGAGGACATGGTCGGGCATAAGCTCGGCGAGTTCGCGCCGACGCGTTACTTCCCCGGTCACGCCGCAGACAAGAAGGGCAAGCGCTGATGTCGAAGCCAGCAGCTCCCCGCAAGGTCGGTGAGAAGGAAGCGCTCGCGGTGGCGACCACCGTGCGCGGCTCCCCGTACAAGCTCAATCTCGTCGCGGGCCTGATCCGCGGCAAGAAGGCGGGCGATGCGCTCAACATCCTCACCTTCTCGAAGAAGGCGATGGCGGTTGACGTGCGCAAGGTGCTCGCCAGCGCGATCGCCAACGCCGAAAACAACCATAATCTCGATGTCGACGCGCTCGTCGTAAAGGAAGCGTCGGTCGGCAAGGCGATCACGATGAAGCGGTTCGCAACGCGCGGCCGCGGCAAGTCCACTCGTATCTTGAAGCCGTTCGCGCGCATCCGCGTGGTCGTGCGCGAGCAGGAAGAGGCGTAATATGGGTCAGAAATCCAACCCGATCGGCATGCGGTTGCAGATCAATCGCACCTGGGACAGCCGCTGGTATGCGGATGGCCAGGATTATGGCCGCCTGCTGCTCGAAGATCTCAAGATCCGGAAGTTCATCATGAAGTCGCTGCCTCAGGCTGCGGTTTCCAAGGTGGTGATCGAGCGTCCGGCCAAGCTTTGCCGCATCTCGATCTATGCCGCTCGTCCCGGCGTGATCATCGGCAAGAAGGGCGCGGACATCGAGAAGCTGCGCAAGACGCTGGGCAAGATGACCTCTTCGGACGTCTCGCTCAACATCGTCGAGATCCGCAAGCCGGAGATCGATTCGCAGCTCGTCGCCCAGGGTGTGGCCGATCAGCTCGAGCGCCGCGTCGCATTCCGCCGCGCGATGAAGCGCGCGGTTCAGTCGGCGCTGCGGCTTGGCGCGGAAGGCATTAGGATCACCTGCGCCGGCCGTCTCGGTGGCGCGGAAATCGCGCGGACCGAATGGTATCGCGAAGGCCGCGTGCCGCTCCATACGCTGCGCGCCAACGTCGATTATGCCGAAGCCGAGGCGCACACCGCTTATGGCGTCTGCGGGATCAAGGTCTGGATCTTCAAGGGTGAAATCCTGGGCCACGATCCGCTGTCGCAGGACCGGCTGATGATGGAAGCGCAAACCTCCGGCGTGCGTCCGGCCCGCTAAGTTCAGGAATTAGACGATGCTGCAACCGAAGCGCACCAAGTTCAGAAAGGCCCATAAGGGCCGCATCCACGGCGACGCCAAGGGCGGGACCGCGCTCAATTTTGGCTCGTTCGGCCTCAAGGCGCTCGAGCCGGAGCGGATCACCGCCCGCCAGATCGAGGCGGCGCGCCGCGCGATCACCCGTCACATCAAGCGCCAGGGCCGCTTGTGGATCCGCATATTTCCGGACGTTCCGGTGTCGTCGAAGCCGGCCGAAGTCCGCATGGGCTCGGGCAAGGGCGCCCCGGAATATTGGGTCGCGCGGGTCAAGCCGGGCCGCATCCTGTTCGAGCTGGACGGCGTCCCCGGCCCGCTCGCCCGCGTCGCCTTCGAGCGCGCGATGGAAAAGCTTCCGATCAAGACCAAGGTGGTGGCCCGCCTTGGCGAATCGATCATTTGAGGATTGGTGCAATGGCCAAGATCGCAGACCTGACAGCGATGACCGACGACCAGCTCTCGACCGAGCTGGGTTCGCTCAAGCGCGAGCAGTTCAACCTCCGCTTCCAGGCGGCGACCAACCAGCTCGAGAAGCCGTCGCGCGTGCGCGAGGTTCGCCGCACGATCGCGCAGATCAAGACACTCCAGACCCAGCGCTCCGCCGCTGCGGCCAAGGCGTAAGGGAAAGAATATGCCGAAGCGCGTGCTGACCGGAACGGTGGTTTCCGACAAGGGCGACAAGACGGTGATCGTGAAGGTCGAGCGTCGGGTGAAGCATCCGATGTACGGCAAGATCATCAAGCGTTCGAAGAAATATCACGCTCATGACGAGGCCAATGCCTTCCATGAGGGCGAGACCGTCCGCATCGAGGAATGCGCGCCGATCTCCAAGCTGAAGACCTGGCGTGTCATCGATCGTGTGGGCGCCGAAGCGCCTGCCGCTGCGTAAGGGAGGACTGAACCATGATCCAGATGCAGTCCAATCTCGACGTCGCGGATAACAGCGGCGCCAAGCGCGTCCAGTGCATCAAGGTGCTGGGCGGCTCCAAGCGGCGCACCGCGACCGTGGGCGACGTGATCGTCGTTTCGGTCAAGGAAGCGGTTCCGCGCGGCCGCGTGAAGAAGGGTGACGTGCATCGCGCCGTCATCGTCCGCACCGCCAAGGACATTCATCGTCCCGACGGTTCGACCATCCGCTTCGACACCAACGCGGCGGTGCTGATCAACAAGAACAGCGGCGAGCCGATCGGGACCCGCATCTTCGGCCCGGTGGTCCGCGAGCTCCGCGCCAAGAACCATATGAAAATCATTTCGCTCGCGCCCGAGGTGCTGTGATGTCCGCTGCGAAGATCAAGAAGGGTGACAAGGTCGTCGTCCTGTCCGGCAAGGACAAGGGACGGACGGGCGAGGTCACGCGCGCACTGCCGCGCGACGGCAAGGTCGTCGTGTCGGGCATCAATGTGATCGCGCGTCACCGCAAGCCGAGCCAGGCCAACCCGCAGGGTGGCATCGATCGCGTCGAGGCGCCGCTCCACATTTCGAAGGTCGCACTGGCCGATCCCAAGACCGGCAAGCCGACGCGCGTCCGCTTCGACGTCAAGGATGGCAAGAAGGTGCGCGTCGCCGTCAAGTCCGGGGAGACGATCAATGGCTGATTACAAGCCCCGCCTGAAGAAGCAGTATGAAGACAGCATCATCAAGGCGATGACCGAGAAGTTCGGCTACAAAAATCCGATGGAAGTGCCGAAGCTCGACAAGATCGTGCTCAACATGGGCGTCGGCGAGGCGACCCAGGACAAGAAGCGGGTCGAGACGGCCGCCGCCGAGATGGAGCTGATTGCTGGCCAGAAGCCGGTCGTCACCAAGGCGAAAAAGTCGATCGCCACCTTCAAGCTGCGCGAAGGCATGCCGATCGGCGTCAAGGTCACGCTGCGCCGCGAGCGGATGTACGAGTTTCTCGATAGGCTCGTGACGATCGCGCTCCCGCGGGTTCGTGACTTTCGTGGTCTCAATCCCAAGTCGTTTGACGGCCGGGGCAATTACGCGATGGGTCTCAAAGAGCAGATCGTGTTCCCCGAGATCAACTATGACCGCATCGACAAGGTGCGCGGCATGGACGTGATCGTGACCACCACCGCAAAGACCGACGAGGAAGCCCGCGAACTGCTTCGGCTGTTCGGCTTCCCGTTCCCGGCGCAACAGGATCAGAAGCAGGCCGCGTAAGCGTGCCTGCTGGTGAAAGGAAGAGAACTTAAGTCATGGCGAAACTGAGTTCGATCAACAAGAACGAAAAGCGCAAGAAGATGGTCCAGCGCTATGCGGGCAAATATGCCCGGCTGAAGGCCGTCGCTGACGACGATTCCAAAGACGAGACCGAGCGGCTGATCGCGCGGCTGAAGCTTGCGGAAATTCCGCGCAACGGCAACCCGACGCGCATCCGCAACCGGTGCGAGCTGACGGGACGTCCGCGCGCTTATTATCGCAAGTTCCGGCTGTGCCGCGTGCAGCTCCGGGAGCTGGCCAATAAGGGCCTGATCCCCGGCGTCATCAAGTCGAGCTGGTAAGGATAAGAGATAGATGGCTCTGACCGATCCCCTGGGTGATATGCTCACCCGCATCCGCAACGGCCAGCAGGCACGCAAGGACAGCGTCGTTTCGCCTGCGTCGAAGTTGCGCGCCCGCGTGCTCGAGGTTCTGGCCCGCGAAGGCTATATTCGCGGCTATAAGGAAGAAGCGCTCGGCGCCGCCAAGGGCCTGCGCATCGAGCTTAAATATTTCGAGGGCCAGCCGGCGATCCGGCATGTGGCCCGCGTGTCCAAGCCGGGCCGCCGCGTCTATTCCGGTGCGAAAGAGTTGCCGCGCGTGCGCAATGGCCTTGGCATCACCATCATCTCGACGCCGAAGGGCGTGCTTTCGGATGCCGAAGCACGTGACCAGAATGTCGGCGGCGAAATCCTGGCGGAGGTGTTCTGATGAGCCGCACCGGAAAAAGGCCGGTCGCAATGCCCAGCGGCGTTACCGCGACCATTGATAACGGCCAGCTTTCGGTCAAGGGGCCGAAGGGCACGCTGTCGATGTCGCTCGCTGATGAGGTGAGCTACGCGATCGAGGACGGGAAGGTTTCGATCACGCCGGCGAACGATACCAAGCGTGCACGCTCTTTCTGGGGCATGCAGCGCACGCTGGTGCAAAACCTCGTCACCGGCGTGACCGAGGGTTTTTCGAAGACGCTCGAGATCACCGGCGTCGGCTATCGCGCCAATGCGCAGGGCAAGAAGCTGAAGCTTCAGCTCGGCTACAGCCATGATGTCGATATCGATGTTCCGGAAGGGCTGACGGTCGCGACACCGGATCAGACCACGGTGCAGATCAGCGGCATCGACAAGCAGAAGGTCGGCCAGCTCGCGGCTGAAATCCGCCGCTGGCGCAAGCCGGAGCCCTATAAGGGCAAGGGCATTAAATATCGCGGCGAGTTCATCTTCCGCAAGGAAGGGAAGAAGAAATAATGGCCAAGGAATTGACACTTTTCGAGAAGCGCCGCCAGCGCGTCCGCTCCGCGCTCCGCGCCAAGGGCGGGCTGCGTCCGCGTCTATCGGTGCATCGTTCGGGCCGCCACATCTATGCGCAGGTCATCGATGACGAAGCCGGGCGTACGGTCGCTTCCGCCTCGACCATCGACAAGGGCGTGAAGGGCAAGAACGGCTCGACCAGGGATGCGGCTGCCGAAGTCGGCAAGCGCGTGGCTGAGAAAGCGAGCAAGGCCGGCGTCACCAAGGTCGTGTTCGATCGCGGTGGTTTTCTTTTCCACGGTCGCGTCAAGGCGCTTGCTGACGCCGCGCGCGAAGCCGGACTGGAGTTCTAAATGGCAGACGAGATCGAAAACCAAGCAGCCGGCGCACCCGAAGCTGTCGAGCCTGCTGCTGCGCCCGAGGGGCAGCGTCGTGGACGTGGTGGCCGGGGTGGCGATCGTGGTGGTCGTGGTGGTGACCGTGGCGGTCGCGGCCGTCGTGATGATCGCCGCAACAATCAGGACGAAGGCGGTGAGGAGCTGGTCGAGAAGCTGGTTCATATCAACCGCGTCTCCAAGACCGTGAAGGGCGGCAAGCGCTTCGGCTTTGCGGCTTTGGTGGTGGTCGGCGACGGTAAGGGCCGTGCCGGCTTCGGCCATGGCAAGGCACGCGAAGTGCCGGAAGCCATCCGCAAGGCAACCGAATCGGCAAAGCGCGACATGATCTTCGTGCCGCTGCGCTCGGGCCGCACGCTGCATCACGACGTCGAGGGACGTTGGGGCGCCGGACGTGTTCTGCTGCGCGGTGGACATCGTGGGCCCGTCGAACCTGCAGACG
>CBFRWL010000116.1:0-7668 GCA_965727025.1 uncultured Sphingomonas sp. | reverse complement strand
GTGACCTGTTCAAGCGCCACCGCAAGATCCCGGTCGCAATTGGAGCCGGGGAATACGACGACGGCGCTCTTCATCGCTCAGATCCTTTCGACCCGGTAATTCTCGATTACCGTGTTGGCGAGCAGCTTGCGGCACATCGCGTCAATGTCGGCCTCGCTCACATTGTCGGCCAGATCGAGTTCGATCAGCTTGCCCGCCCGCACATCATTGACGCCCGCGAAGCCGAGCCCCTCCAGCGCGTGATGGATCGCCTTGCCTTGGGGATCGAGCACGCCGCCTTTGAGCGTCACGTAAACGCGTGTCTTCATGATCGGGCTTTGCTCCGTGCCGCCGTTCGACTCATGGAAGCGCTATGGCCGCAGGGATGAGCAGGAGCAAGCCCGATGCCAAGTGCTCGGCCCAACTCGACAACCGGGTCAATATTGCAGGCCGATTCACACCCGCCGCCAGGTCGCCCGTGCATCCTCTAAACGGACGAAGCGGCCGCCAAAAATTCAGCCGATGAGTCATATTAGGAGATTATGTCCATGGCTCTACAAAAATTTCCGCGAATCTGCCCGACTTGCGAGGCCAGCTGCGGACTGGTGATCGAAGCCGACCAGGAGAGCGGCGAGGTGGGCCGGGTATCCGGCGATCCAGACCATCCATCGAGCCAAGGCTATGTCTGCCCGAAGTCACAGGCCATCAAGGCGCTGCGCGAAGATCCGGACCGGCTACGCAAGCCGCTGATCCGCGAAGGTGGGAGTTTCCGCGAGGCGAGCTGGGACGAAGCGCTGGACTATGCTGCCGCCGGGCTGAAGCAGGTGCTGGCCCAGCATGGACCGCAGGCGCTGGGCGTCTATCTCGGCAATCCCACCGCGCATGTGGCCGCGTTGCAGATGGTCAGCGGGCCGCTGCTTGGCGCAATGCCGGCGCTGCTCACGGGAGCGGCGGCGATCGACAACTTCGCACGCAACATGGTCGGCGCGTTCCTCTACGGCAATATCGGCAACGTTCCCGTGCCCGACGTGGACCGCACCGAGTTCTTCCTGATCTTCGGCGCAAACCCGCTGGTGTCGCACGGCAGCATGTTCGGTGCCCCCGGCATGCCGAACCGGCTCAAGCGGCTGAAGGCGCGCGGCGCGCGGCTGGTGGTGGTCGATCCGCGTCGCACCGCCACCGCCGAGCTGGCCGACGACCATTTTGCGATCCGCCCGGGCACCGACGCGCTGCTGGCGCTCGCCATGATCGACACCTTGTTCGAGGAGAGGCTGGTCCGTCTTGGCCGCTTGGAGGGGCATATTTCCGGGCTGGACGACCTTCGTACCGTCGCTGCGAAGTTCCCGCCGACCCGCGTTGCCGCCCTCACTGGCATCGCGCCGGAGCGCATCGCTCAGCTCGCGCGGGATTTCGCCGCGGCCGGCAGCGCCGCGGCCTATTGTCGGGTCGGGGTCAACACCCAAAGCTTCGGAACCCTTGGCGTCTGGGCGATCGATTGCCTCAACGTGCTCACGGGCAACTGCGATGCCGAGGGTGGGGTAATCTTCCCTGAGGGTAGCCTGCCGGTGTTCACCCACGATGCCTATGCCGGGGATCAGCCGCCTTATGGCCGGTGGCAGTCGCGCGTTTCAGGCGCGCCGGAACTGGGTGGCACGGTGCCCACTCACGCCATGTGGGAAGACATCGAGACCCCGGGCCCCGGCCGGGTCCGCGGCATGACGATCATCGCCGGAAATCCGGTCCTGTCCAATCCCAATGCCCGCCGTGTCGCCGCGGCGCTGGACAGCCTCGACTTCCTGGTCGCGGTCGACATCTACCTCAACGAGACCACGCGCTTGGCCGACGTTATCCTACCGCCGGGCGATCACCTCCGGCACAGCGAGTTCACGCTGATCTGGAACAACTGGATGGTGGAGGACGTGGTCAGCTGGTCGCCGAGGATCCTGCCGCCCGATCCAGCCGAGCGCACCGACTGGAGCATCATCAACGGCCTGGCCGCCCGCATGGCCGGTATGGACGAGCCGGCCTACGATCTCCGCTGCGCGGTCGAATACCTGACGCGGCAGGCGCCGCGGCTGCCGCGCCTGCCCGTCGGGGCGGAGATCGCCGATCTGTTGGCTCGCGCCGATGGCGAGGATTATCCCGAACGCATCTTCGATGTCCTGCTGCGTTGCGGCAAGAACGGGGACGGCTTTGGCAGCCATCCCGGCGGCTTGTCGTTGGCCCGCCTGCGCGAGACGCCGGCCGGCATTTCCTATGGGCCGATGGAGCCCGGCCGCTTCCCGGCCGCGATCGCTACGCCGGATGGCAAGCTCGCCCTTGCCGCGGCGCCGTTCCTCGCGGACGTTCCACGGCTGGAGCAGGCGATCGTCGAAGGCAAGTTCGCCCCCGGGACCCTGCGGCTGATCGGCCGGCGTGAGATGCGGTCCAACAACAGCTGGATGCACAACCTGCGGTCGCTGGTGAAGGGCCCCAAGCGCTGTACGGCGATGATCAACCCGGCCGATGCGACCCGGCTGGGCATTGCCGAGGATGACGAGGTGCGGCTGCGTTCGCGCGTCGGCGAGATCACGCTGCCCGCGCGCCTCACCGACGAGGTGGGCATCGGGACGGTATGCGTGCCGCATGGCTGGAGTGAGCCGCTGGACGGTTCGCGGCTGGGCCTTGCCCACAGCCTGCAGGGTGCGAACTACAATCGGCTGAGCGACGATGCCGCCTTCGACGTGCCGAGCGGCTGCGCAAGCTTCAACGGCACGCCGATCGTCGTCGAACGGGTCGATCAGGCCGCCGAGCAGCGGGGTGCGGCTTGAGCGCGCTTGCCACTGCGAGCGTCGAGATCGAAAGGCTGGTCGCCCAGGCCGGGTCAGGGGATAGCCCGCCCGCCGGCGAGAGCTGGCGCGAGGGGCTCGAGGTTTTTCTTGCCGATCTCGCGCGCTCGCGCACGATGAGGCCCGGCGCGCGCGAGGCAACCGAGGCGCTAGTTGTGGCCACGCTCAGGGCGCGGTTTGCCATGGAGGCGTGGCACACAGCCCACCCGGCAGCGGCGGCAAGCCCCGTGACGCGCCCGCTCATCGTGCTCGGCATGCCGCGCGCCGGGACCACTTTTCTCGTCAACCTGCTCAGCCTCGACCCGCAGCGGCGGATGCACTGGAACTGGGAAGGCAACCGCGAACTGCCCCCGGCCGAGGCCGCCCACCTGCACGACGATCCGCGCATCGCGTTGCGGGTGCGCGAGGTCGACGCGCTGATCGAGAGCGGATTCCTGCCGCTCAACCACCATGTCGAGCGCGGCGATGAGCCCACCGAGTGTTTCT
Source organism: uncultured Sphingomonas sp. (assembly GCA_965727025.1). Classification (GTDB taxonomy): domain Bacteria; phylum Pseudomonadota; class Alphaproteobacteria; order Sphingomonadales; family Sphingomonadaceae; genus CANJQJ01. Next base: position 4,375 of record CBFRWL010000116.1, on the reverse strand, counting down.
GGCAGATGCAGCAAGACTTCAAGTCGTTCTCGCTGCTGATCCATACCCAGGTGCCGGACTATTTCGAGTGGTGGCTGCACCACGCCGATATGGCTGCCGCCTATGCATATCACCGCCGCTATCTACAGGCGCTGCAGAGCGCCGCGCCGGGTGCCTGGACGCTCAAATTTCCCTCGCATGCGCTCGCCGTCGAGGAGATCATCGCCACTTACCCCGATTCGCGGATCGTCTACACCCACCGTGATCCGATCAAGCCGCTCGGGTCGACCTGCAGCCTCAATGCCCATCCGCTGTCGATGTCCAACACCAAAGTCGATCTCGCCATGGTCGGCTATCAGGTGACCGGAATCCTGGCGGCCAGCGCGCAAAGGATGATCGCCGCGCGCGACCGCCACCCGGACCATGCCTTTCACGACATCCACTACCGCGATTTCATCCGCGACCCCATGGCGACGATCCGCGCGCTCTATGCCTTCGAAGGGCTCGAGCTGAATGACACCGTGGCGCAGGCGATGGTGGCGGCGATCGTCGCCCATGAAGCGGCACGGGGCCACGCCGGGGCCCATCGCTATGACCTGGCTGACTACGCGCTGGACGAGGCGACGATCGACCGCCTGTTCGGGGACTACATCGCCCGTTTCGATATTACTCTGGAGAGGCGTTGACCCATGAACCAGTGGTTCCCCGATTACCCGGCGCGTGACGCGGATATTGTCGATTATCACCCGTTCACCCTCGACGGTTGCCCAGTGCCGTTTCGCGGACCCGGGTTCGATCCGCTGGCCGTGCCGGAGGACTCATTCTTCACCTGCGTTGGGGCGGCGCAGACCTATGGCTGCTTCGTTGAACGCCCTTTCCCTGATCTGCTCGCCGATCAGCTCGGGCTCAGCGCGCTCAACCTCGCGGTGGGCGGCGCCGGGCCGGGCTTTTATCTCCAATATCCCGCGCTGATCGCAGCGATGAACCGGGGCCGCTTCGTCGTTGTGCAGGCGATGGCGGCGCGCCACGAGGCGAACAGCCGTTTCGCCGCGGACGGCTATGTGGAGTATCTGCGCGATCGGAAGCGGGGCGACAGCATCGATACGGTTTCGGCATGGTGCCGGGTGCTGGAGGAAGAGCCCGACAACGCGCCGCGTCTCGTCGCCGAAAGCCAGGCCAGCTGGCTGGATTCGATGCGGCGGCTGTGTGCGGCGATCACCGTGCCGATGGTGTTTCTGTGGTTCTCGCAGCGGCCGCCGGCGGCGCCGGCTTGGCCGGACCTGCTTGCCGACGTCGGCCGACGGCCGGCGGACGAGCTGGTCCACCGCATGTATGGCGCGTTTCCGCAGCTGGTCAACGCGGCGATGGCGGACGAGGCGGCGGCGATGTGCACCGCCGTCGTCAGCTGCGTGAGCGAGCGCGGAATGGGCGCGCCACTCATCAACCGCTGGACCGGCAAACCGATCGATCCCTCTGACTATCGGAATCGCGGGGTGGAATATGTCGCGCTCGCCACCGGCCGCAACGATTACTACCCCTCGCCGGAGATGCACGAGGATGCGGCCGCCGCACTGCTCGGGGTGACGCGGGGGTTGGGGCCGCTTTAAAGGCCCGCAAATGGAGACAACGCTACCCGCGGCCCGGAACAATGACCGCCCGCCGGAACGGAGCGGTCTACTGTATCAGACGTCCCATTCAAGAACGAGACGCGCCACGCAATTGACCAGACCGGCCGAATAGCGCGGCGGGTCGGTTTCGCTGACGCGGAAATCGGGGATGGCCTTCAACCATTCCTCGATGAAAATCCTCATTTCGAGCAGTGCGAGCAGCTGCCCCGGGCACCGGTGGGGGCCTGCACCGAACGCGCTGTTTTCGCCCTGGCTGCGATGAAAATCGATGGTGTAACCGTCGGGGAAGCGACGATCGTCAATTCCCGCCAGCAAGGTCGATGGGAAAACCTTGTCGCCCTTCTTGAAATGGATTCCCTTGTAATCGAAGTCCCGTGACAGTGTGCGCGCATTGGTCGCGGAGGCAAACCGCCGTATCATCTCGTACACCGCAGCGGGGATGAGCGATGGATTTTCGATCAGCTCGCGGCGGCTTTCGGGGCTACGCGCCAGGTATTCGGCCATAAAGCCCATGCTGGACGCCACGGTGTCCAGTCCGCCGAACAGCACGACCGTGAGGATGCTGATGATGTCGTCCTGCGAAAGCTGCTCGCCCTTGACCTTGGCATGGACGACGGCGCTGATCAGGTCCGACCCGGGCTGGGCTCGGCGCTTCTCGGTGATCGGCACGATATATTCCATCATCTTGCGATAGGCTTCGGGAACCGCTTCCGGCCCGCCGCGCGTGACCTGCTCGGTCAGGTGCAGGAGATAGGGGGCGTCGTCCATGCTCAGGTCGGTCAGCTGCATGAAGATGGCGATCGGCAGTTTGAGCGCGAAATCCTGCATGAATTCGCAAGTCCTCGCTGACTTGAAGCCTTCGATCAGGGTGATCGCCAGATCGCGCGTAGATTGCTCCAGTTCATTGATCTTGCGTGGGGTGAAGAAGGGATTCACGATGATGCGATAGCCGATGTGCTCCGGCGGATCAGCTTCCAGCGGCAGAACCCGAATCGGCTTCACCCCGCCTGGCATCGATATGTCGTGCATTGAGAAGGGGTCATGGGTGCGCTGGACATAATCGATGTCCTCGAACCGCATGGGCAGCCAATGCCCCCCATGATACGGTGTCCAGACGAAATCGGGGCTCGTCTGCTGAAGCGTGCGCCATGCGCCATGCACATCATGCTCTCCGCCAGGCGGAGCGAAGATATTGAAATCTCGAACCGATTCAGGCGGCACGTTGTCAGGAACAGGAACCTTGGTTGCCACAGAGGTCATGTCCATCCTTCTCCTACATTCGCGGAATATCCTGCTCTGATGCGGACTTTCGCTGCGGAAGCTGTTCACAGTCGCCAGCGGTTTGACGCGAGCCGTGCCGTCGTAATAAAGAAACGTTTCTTAACAGACAAGGTCAGCAGAGCGGCATCGTGAAAATCAGGTTTCGGAATTTGGACGGCGACGTCCGGGAGGTCGATGCCAGCGACGGTAGCACGGTGAAGGACGCGGCGCTGCAATCCGAAGTCACCGGCATCGTCGGCCTGTGCGGCGGCTACGCGAATTGCGCGACCTGCCACGTCTATGTCGACAAGGAATGGCTCGACAGGCTGCCGCAGGTGAACGAAGCGGAAGACATCATGCTGGAAGGCACCATGTGCGAACGCACTCCCCTTAGCCGACTGAGCTGCCAGCTGGTGCTGACGCCTGACCTTGATGGCCTGACGGTGACCATTCCGGAGCACCAGATGTAAATGAAAATAACCTTCTATCGAGATATGCTTGTATGGCAAATACACTGACATCCAGGAAAACAGGCGCGCTGCCCCTGTTGATTGCCGGTGAAAAGCTATTCGGGTCGCACGGCATCGAAGGTGTGTCGATCAGACAGGTCAATTTTGCTGCCGGCATGTCCAATAACTCCGCCGTGACTTATCACTTTGGTGACAAGGCCGGCTTTGTGACCGCAATTTGCAGGTGGCGAATGCCCCAGCTGTTGGAAGCCGCGCGTGCGGAATATGAAAAGGTCGTGGCGGGAGGCCACCTTAACGACGTCGCCAAACTGATCGGTGCCCTGCTTCGACCCTATCTCGCCATCAAGGACGAGGATGGCCGGCATCCCCATGCGGCGTTCATCAATCAGTTGTTGCGCTCTCCGGTAGGGCGCGCGGTTCGCCGGTCGCTTTTCGACGATTCAGACCCGACCCTGCATATACTGCAACGTTTGGAAGAACTTCACCCCCACGTCCCGAAAGCCTTGCTGCATTACCGCTTGCGTATCATGGGCACCGCGTTCTTCGATGCAGTAATTGAATGGGATCGCAATGAAGACGATCCGGAAGACCCCCGTTTCACGCTGGACGAGCTGATTCATGAAATAGAAAAGATGGCGGCAGCCGCCTGCTCGTGGGATCAAATAGCAATCAAAGCGCAATATTGCGGAAATTTATAGGAGACAGGTATGAATGATGTTGTTGTCGTTACGGGTGTTCGCGGTCTAGGCCTCGCATGCGCCCGCCGGCTTGGTGTTGGCAAGCAGCTCGTGCTCGCGGACAACAACCCCGAGGTCCTGGCCGACACGTCCAAACAATTCGAGGACGATGGCTACAAGGTGCTGTCCGCGGCGATCAACGTCGCCGACGCCAGTTCCGTGAACGAGCTTGCCGAGCTTGTATCCAAGACCGGGCGGCTCGCAACCTTGGTGCATACGGCGGGTGTCTCTCCGGGGATGGCGGATTGGGAGACGATCTTCAATGTGAACCTCGTCGGCACCATTCACGTCCTGAATGCGT
>CBFRWL010000115.1:0-7675 GCA_965727025.1 uncultured Sphingomonas sp. | reverse complement strand
GCGCCAGCGTAAGCACGCCCGCGATCAGCTTCCAGTTGCGGTACAACACGCCCCAAATTGCGCGAAGGTCCAGGCCTTTCTCGCGCTCGATCGCGGGCGGCGCAAAGCCGAGGCTCGCATCTTCCAACCCGAAGGCAGCGGCTAGACCGGTATCCGGCTGGAAGTGAGTCTCCGAATATTGCTTCATCTTTTCAGCGATCCGTTTTGGAAGGAGGTAGGGCTCAGTAGCCGAGCGGCCGGAACACGTTCAGCAGCGGCGAGGTGGACAAGATGTCGCGCCAGATGCTCTTGGCTTCGGAATAGCCGACGATCACCACGTCATTCCCGAAAATATCGGGATCTGTCGCCGTGCCGTTGCGGATCGCGCTGACGTTGAACAGCGCGCCCATGCGCTGGCCGTTGATCGTGCGATAGACGACGACGCGATTGAGCGATGCGACGTTGGTCTCGCCTTTCGCCATCGACAGGGTTTCGAGCAGCGTCGTCGATCCCTTCACGTCATAGACGCCGGGCTCCACCACCTGTCCCTGAACGACCACTTTCTGTGAAACCGAACTGGCGACCGCCACCGATACCTGCGGATCGACGAGGTAGCGCTCGCCGAGCTTGCGCGCGATCTCAGCGCTCAGCACGCTGGTTGTCTTGCCCGCGGCGGGAAAGCTGCCGACGAGCGGCAGGACGACATTGCCGGAAGCATCCACCGCCAATGCCTTGGCGGAAAGGTCGGGTTCCTGGAACACGGTGACGTCGATCGTATCGAGCGGGCCGATTCGATATTCGGGTGCAGGACGCGTCACCGCGGACGTCACCGGCGCCGGATAGGCATCGAAGCCGTGCGGGAGCCCGGCGCCGAGCTTGGAACTGCTGCAGCCAGCCAGCGCGGCGCAGCACAAGCCAAGCAGTGCCGTGGCGGCGGAGCGACGAGGAAAGGGCATGCGGTATCGGTCTCCTGCTCAAAACAAGCGGAATTGCGCATGCCAGCACTGCCACTTTGGCAGCTAAGAAGCCGTTAATTTCGATTATTCTGCCGGTATTTTCCGCAGCGCGTCAAAATGCCGATATCCGCAGCCGATCGTACCAAAGCTCGCTGCTGGAAAGGGCGTTGCCGTTGCCGCGCAACTCGATCCATTGCGCCGGGCAGTCTGGTGGAACCTCGAAGCGAAGCGCCGCACGATCCCAGCGCCCGCCGGAAGGTTGCAGCAGCGCGGTGGCATCCAGCGCGTGCTGGCTGTTCACGCAACGAGCCGACCAGCTCGCTGCACCGGGATCGGCATTTTCAACCCGCGATACGGCATAGCTGAGCTGATACGTTCCCGGAGCGAGCACGACCAATTGGCGTGCGATGGTTCCCGAGAAGCCCGGATCGACGGTTACGTTCATCGCCACGCCGGAAAAGGCCAGGGGCGGCTGATCGATGGCGGAGGTGGCGCCTGGGTCCTCGCTAAAATTCCATTCGAAGGGGGATGCATATCCTTCCTGGGGTGGGTTGTAGGCCCTGGTGAAATCACCGTCGAACAGGGATTGGGCGTCGTTCGCGCCGATCGACCGAAGCCAAAGCTGCCTGGCGGGCGCGTAGCGATGGTTCCTGATCAGGCCGGCTACATGCGCCGTGGCCTCGCGCCGCGATGGCGGCGCACTGGATCGTGCGAGCATTTGCCAGAGCCGGTCGAGCTCGCGCGGATCAGTGGTGTCTTGATCGTCAGTCCAGTCAAGAAAATCACTGCGCCAGCTTGGCCGCTCTTCAAGCCGCGTCACCAAAGCCGCCGCTGCCCGAGGGTCTTGCGCGATCTCGAGCAGGAGAGGGAACAGGGCATCTTCCAGTCGCTCCCGCCGCAACAAGGCGTCGGCACGCTCCAACGCGATGTCGTAGCGCCCCACGTCGCGCGCGCGGTCGAACAGCCAGATTTGCGTGGCATCGTCCCACCAGCCGGCACTGGCTGCGGCATTCATCATCGCGGTAGCGGTCTGTTCATCGCCTTGCTTTTCAAGCGCCAAGGCGAGCGTGGACAAGGCCTGCACGTCAAGCGGCGCATGTCGCAGCGCGAGGCGTGCCAGCGATGCAGCGCGCTGAGGATCGGCGTCGCCAATCTCCTTTGCGGCGTAGGAGGCCGCAGCGGCCGATCGGCTCGAAAGCGTTTCCGCCAAAGACGCTGTGTCATTCACCACGGCGTACGAAGCGAGGCTGATGACCGCCACCTCATAAAGACACGCAATCGCAACAAGCGCGGCAAGCAGCTGACGTAGCCGAGGAGGCCTCGGTCGGGTCGACCGGAAATGCTTGGCCTCTTCCGCGCGTGCCGCTTGCGCTGGCAGGATCAGCAGGGCGCACAGGAAGCCGAACAGGATTTCGAGTGAAAGCATCCGCAGCGGATAGTCGACGAGCGAGTGCAGCGTGATGATCAGAATGCCGATCAGCGCAGCGCGGGCAAGCCTCCGGTCCAGGGAAGCCGGTGCCGGCTTTAGCAACTGCGAGGCACGAAACCCGATCCAGCCCAACGCGGCAACCAGCAGGCCGATCCCGGCAAGGCCGCCTTCAAGGAGAAGTTCCAGATAATCGCAATGCGCGTGGTTCACATAGCCGGCGGCCAGATCGGTCAGCGGCTCGACGGTGCGGTAGATCATCGGGAAGGTGCCGAAACCCGTACCGACGATTCCGCTCTGGCTGATGGCCACGAGCGTGTTGGCCCAGAAGGTGGTGCGATCGTCGTGCGCGTTGCCGAAGCGGGCCGCGAGCTCCTGCACCGCCGAACTGCTTGCGACGATGGCGAGCAGCGCAATCGCCGCCATTGCCGCGATCGCTGCTGCCCTGAGCCGAACCTTGAAGAGACCCAGCTGCGCGGCGCAGAACGGAAGGACGATGAGAAGCAGGGCTGCTCCCGAGCGGGATTTGGTGGCGAGCACGGCAGCCGTAAGAACCAGGATCAGGCCTGCGCAGGCCCAGATGGAGCTGCTGAAGCGCTTGCGCCTGCGATCCTCGATCGACGCGGTCGCGCAAGCGAAAGGCATTGCGATCAGAAGGAACAGTGCCTGATGGTTGCGGTTGGTGAAGAAGCCAAGCGCGTGCCCGCGGTGAACCGAATCGAACAGCGTGAAATTTCCGCCGGTCGCGACCTGCACCGCGCCCAGCAGCGCGCCGAGCAGCGCAACACCCACCAGCATCCGCGCATATGTCATGCGCTGCATGGTCGTCGTCCGGGCGATCAGCAGGAACGTCGCGATCGCCGGGATCACGGAAAGCGCCGCGGATGTGGTCGCCTCGGGATCAAGGCTCAGCGGTAGCCATGCGTCGCGCCAGCCCAGCAGCCCGTATATTTCCGCCGCCCGTTCGCGGCCGGGGAGCGCCTGCCACAGGGCCGGCGGCAGCGGTATAAGCTGGATGATCGGCAGCGCTAGCATGGCGAGGCCGATCGCCGTGGGAATAGCCGCCGTTCCTATGCATGCCCCTGCCGGGTGCGATATTCGCATCACGGTCGCGAGCAGAAGGAGCACGCCCCCCGCTTCGACGAGCATTCCCGCGAGCGGATAATCCACGCCAGCGCCGCCGAGCATGAGGGCCAGGCACCAGAAGAGTCCGAACGCCTGAAACAGCCGGTCACCGGCTATGCCGCCCTCTTTCGATGGCCGATTATGGCTTCGCGCGATGATTGGAATGCGATCTATGAACACGCGAAGTATCGCTCACCCTGGCCGGAGATCCGCCGGGACAGTAGGGCGCCGTGAACAAACATCCCGTTAACGCGGCATGATTGCACAGGGGGCGCATCCTTGCCGCTGGGCGACGCAACCCTCCGTTAAGGGCAGAGACCCTATCTCGCTTTCGCAAGAGGTTTCGAATGGCGATGAAGCTGCTGAGCATATTGATCGTCCTGGCCGTTTCTTCGCCGCAACCGCTTCCCGCCGCGCCGGTCTCGCCGGCTTATGCTGTGAAGCCGGCGCGCATATTCGGGATCAAATGCGATGGCGTGACAGACGACACGGCCGCTTTGCAGAAGGCGCTCGATCGCATCGACCCTAATCAGGCGCTGCAACTGCCCGCAGGCGCGTGCGTCACCTCGCGCACGCTCAGCCTGCGGGGCAAGCACGATGTCATGATCTTCGGCGCAGGAGCGGACAGCAGCATCATCCGCGCGACCGATCCGCTTCACAGCGCTTTCGTCGTCTCGAACAGCAGCGGGGTATCGCTCAAGGGCTTCCAGATCTATTCCCCGAACAGCGCCGTCCGGTCGACGGATGCGGCCGCGCGCGGCTTTTACGTCGAGACGTCGAGCCATGTCAGCCTCGATGGCGTGAAGGTGCGCCATACCGCGGGCGCCGGCATCCTCTTTTACGTCGTGACGGAGTCGAAGATCATCAACAGCGACGTCGTCGACAATCTTTCCGATGCGTTTCATGTCACCGGCGGCTCGCGCGACATTCTCGTCCAGTTCAATCGCGCACGAGGCTCGGGCGACGACTGCTTTGCTTCGATTGGCTATGGCGCAAGGCTCAATCAAGGGATCCGCTTCCTCGACAATAGCTGCTCCGGCAATGCCGCGTCCGGCGTCAGCTTCGAAGGAACGATCGGCGGCCAGGCCTATCGCAACCAGCTGGTCCGAACCGGCGTGTCCGGAATCCGGATTGCCAGCCAGAAAAGCTATAATACGGGTCCAGTCCGCCACATCGACCTCAAGGAGAATGTTCTTACCCAGGTGAAAACGCGAGGTGACGTCGATCACGCCGCAATCATGATCTTCACGAGCTTGGCGGACGTGGACGACATAAGGCTAACCAATACGACCGTCATCGATCCTCGCGCTTCGACGTGCTTGCGCGCGCGCAATTTCGTCCCGGGAAAAGCAACCCTTGCTCATCTGTCGATCGATGGGCTGAATTGCACGGGCGCTCTCGATAAGGTGAGGCAGTGCATCGATAATAGCCGCGGTGCTTCGGGTCTGGCAGTGGTCGGAAGCAGGCTCAACGCCACATCCTGTGAGGCACGCCCGGGCTTTTGACTGGCCGCCAAGCTGTCGCTGCAAGGCCACAGCGTCGTATCGCGAGCTTTTTTTAAGGGTGCGGCTCGAAAAACGGCGTTGGGCGTTGGTATGGCTTATCGGGAGCTTTTCCGCCCATGACCAGTCCCCTGATCCTGCGGCTTCAGCAATATGTGCGATTTTCGCAGGACGAGCTCTCGACGCTCCAGTCAATGACCAACAGCAATATGCGCCGCTTGCGCGCGCGTCACGATCTGCTGCGGGAGGGTGAGCGCTCGACCCACGTTCATCTGGTGCTCGAAGGCTGGGCCTATCGTCACAAGATGCTCGAGGACGGCCGGCGGCAGATCATCGCGTTCCTGCTGCCGGGTGACCTGTGCAATTCCAATCTGTTCATGCTGCGGCAGATGGATCATTCGGTGGGCGCGCTTTCGCCGCTGCGCTATGCATCGGTGCCGCATGTGGCGTTGGAACGCGCCGTGCAGGATCGGCCGCGCATAAGCCATGCCCTGAACTGGGATATGCTGGTGGCCTCGGCGATCCAACGCGAATGGACCGTCAGCCTCGGTCAACGCTCTGCGATCGAACGCATCGCCCATCTCTTGTGCGAACTGTTCGTCCGGCTCGACGCCGTCAGCCAAGTGCGCGACAATAGCTATGAGATTCCACTAACGCAGAACGATCTGGCGGAAACGGCAGGGATTACGCCCGTGCACGTCAATCGGACCTTGCAGCAGCTGCGCGCCCAGGGCTTGATCCAGTGGAAGGGGCGGGAGCTGCATGTACCCGATTTCGAGTCGCTCAAGCAGCTCGCCATGTTCGATGCGGGTTACCTCCACCTCGATCACGAAGGGGCCTTCCTTGACGCCAATGTTTGATTGCTGACGATGGAAGAGCAAGCTGCCCACCTCACGTGGCGTGCCAGCGGTGAGGGCTTGCGGAACTGGTCCAGCGCGGAGTGGACCAGTTTCACCGGCTTGGGCGCAAATGAAAGTCTTGGGTTAGGCTGGCTGGATGTCGTCCACCCCGATGATCGGGAGCGAGCCGTCAACGGCTGGACCGGCGGAGACAGGGACAAGCAGGCCAACGCCGAGTTTCGGCTCTTCCACCAGCCGAGCGGCTCGTTCCATCGCTTTCGGCACCATATCGTTCCGATGCGACTTGATCGCGAGGCGTCCGGCGATTGGTTCGGTGTTTCGGTTGATGTAGAAAAGGCGCACGAAATGGACGGGCAAGATCGGCTGCAGTCGGATGTCGTGCATCATCTGCGCAATTCGTTCGCGGTAATCCGCTCGATCGCCAAGCGTACCTTGGCCAATGCGGAGTCGCTCGAAGATTTTTCTCGAGATTTCGAGGGGCGGCTTGAAGCTTTTTCGCGCACGCAGCGTCACATTCCCAACAGTTTCATCCATGGCATCGAGCTTGAGACGATCCTGCGTGACGAGCTGCAAATCTTCGAAGTCGGCGACGGGGCACGGATCACCCTGCGTGGTCCGCAGGTTCTCCTTTCCTCCCACATCGCCGGAAGGATTGGGCTCGCGATCCATGAGCTTTCGACCAATGCCCTCAAATATGGCGCTTTATCGGGAGAATGGGGGCGCATTGACGTCAGTTGGGACGTAAGCGAAGAGAATGGGACCCGGCGCCTTGACCTGGAATGGCGCGAAAATACCCGGCATGATCGCAAGCCGGCACAGAAAGAAGGCTTCGGCAAGGAGCTTCTGACCCGAACGCTTCGCTATGAGCTCGATGCCGACACGAAATTCACGCTCACGCGGAATGGGCTGCATTATGGTCTTTCGCTCCCCCTGCCGCCGTAGCGGCAAACTTGCTTATCTCTTTCGCTAAACCGTTCATTTCTCGAAGCATGTTGCAGGGCCGCTCGATCGCTCCTCAGCCACTCGCCTTTTGGTCAGGAACGCACGGCATGGCCGAAATGGTAATCATTGAGCAAAAGAGGAGGATCCTGTGGCCAGATTAGCCGGGAAAAAAGCGGTCGTGCTCGGGGCAAGCACTGCCGACAATATGGGGCAACATATTGCTCGCCGCTTTCTGCGCGAAGGCGCGGAGGTGATGGTATCGGGCCGGAAGGCGGAGGTGCTTCAGGCTTTCGCCGAGGAAACCGGATGCTATTGGAGGCCGTGCGATATCACCCGCGAGCAGGACGTGCATGCGCTTGCGGATGCTGCCGTGACGACCATGGGCGACATCAATATCGCGGTCAACGCGACCGGCTGGGGCTTGCTCAAGCCTTTCCTCGAAACGACCCGGGAAGAGCTGGAAGCGATGACCGCGCTCCAGTACATCGGCCCTTTTCAATTTTTCCAGGCGATAATTCCGGCAATGAAGGGCGGCGGCTCGCTCATTCAGATCAGCTCCGCTACGGCCAAGATCATGCTCAATGATCATGCCGCCTATATGGGCTGCAAGGCCGGCACCGATCACGTCATCCGCTGCATTGCCAACGAATTTGGCGATCGGGGCATTCGCGCCAATTCGATCTCGCCTGGCCTGACCGAAACGCCGATGACGGCGGACGCCAAGCAGGTGCCCGGATTGTTCGAAGCGTTCCTGGCGGGTTATCCGCTTGGGCGGATCGGCACCTCCGACGACATCGCCGCCGCTGCCGTTTGGCTGTCGAGCGACGAATGCTTCATGACCGGCGAGAATTTGCAGGTGAATGGGGGGCTTACGCTGCGCCGGAA
>CBFRWL010000114.1:0-7745 GCA_965727025.1 uncultured Sphingomonas sp. | reverse complement strand
GCTCGAGGATCGGCGCGATATCAGCGCCGAGTGGTGGATCGACCTCGCCGATCTTGCCCGGCGTGCGCGTGAGCAGAGGCGCAGGCGCGGCCAGCGCGAGATCGCCCAGCGCGGGATGGGCCACCTGCACCAGGCTACCCCGCTCCTTGACCTGCGGATCGGCGAGCAGGTCGTCGATCGTGTTGACCGGCGTCACCGGGATGCGGCGCGGCACCAGCGTGTCGAGCACCACGTGAAGCGGCTTGGTGGCGATCCAGGCGGCGACGGCGGCATCCTCCGCCGCCTCGCCCTCCGCTCCGCCCGCCAGCGCGACGAGATCGGCCTTGTGACGCGCCGTGCTCGCCGAAATTGCGACATGATGCCCGTCGGCGGTGGCGAAGACGTTGCGCAGTACGCCTGGCAGTTTGCTGCCGGTCCGCCCCGGCGAGTCCCCGGGCGTCCAGCGCTGAGCGGCGTGCGCGACGATCTGGAGCACCGGCTCGTAGAGCGTTGCGTCGATCTGCTGCCCCTCGCCCGTCCGGTCCCGCCAGCGCAGCGCCGCGAGCACGCCGATCACCGCGCTCATTGCGCCGACCGCGTCGCCCAGCGCCACGGTGGGAAGCGTCGGCGGCCCGTCGGCCGCGCCGGTCAGGTGAGTCAGGCCGGCGAAGCCCTCGCCGATCGTCCCCGATCCCGGCCGTCCGGCATAAGGCCCGGCCGCACCGAAGCAGGAGATGCTCAGCATCACCATTCTGGGGTTGATCGCGGAGAGCGCCTGCCAGCCGATGCCGCGCCGATCAAGCACGCCGGGCGGGTAATTCTCCACTACCACGTCGGCGCCGGCAACCAGATCCTTCAACGCCGCGCAACCTTCCTCGCTGCGCAGGTCGAGCGCCACGCAGCGCTTGCCGCGTGCTACCAGCGGCCACATCTTGCTGCCGCGGAAGCCATCGCCTTCCGGCGGCTCGACCTTCACGACGTCGGCGCCGAAATCGGCCATGATGGTGGCGGCGAGCGGCGCCGCATAGAGCGATGCCATGTCGATCACGCGCAGGTCGCCGAGCGCACCCGGGTCCGGCTCAGGCATCGACATGCTCCCGCTGATGAGCTTCACGCAGGCGTCGCTTTATGATCTTCCCGGTCTCCTCCCTCGGCAGCGTCGCCGTGATCACCACGACGCGCGGCACCTTATATCCCGCCAGCCGGGCGCGGACATGATTGCGCACCGCCTGCTCGTCCAATCCTGAAGCGGATGACGCCTGGACATGCGCCACCACGACCTCGCCATATTCCGCGTCCGGCACGCCGAACACCGCGCAATCCTCGATTGCCGGATGGGTCATCAGCGCGGCCTCGACCTCGGCCGGGTAGATGTTGACCCCGCCCGAGATCAGCATGTCGACCCGGCGATCGCACAGGAACAGATCTCCGTCCTCGTCCAGCCAGCCCATGTCGCCACACGTGATGAAACCGTCATGTTCCACCGCCGCGCGCTTTGCGGGATCGCCATGGAAGGTGAAGTCCGGAGTGCCGCGCATGGCAAGATAAACGTCCCCGACGACACCGGGTCCCGCCCAATTTCCGTCCTCGCCGCGGATACGCACCTCGCCGGTCAGCACCGCCTTGCCGAGGCTGCCGGGCTTGGCGAGCCAGTCTTCGCTCGAGATCTTGGTGACCACGCCGGTTTCGCTGGAGCCGTAGGTCTCGTGGAGCACCGGTCCCCACCAGGCGATCATCGCGCGCTTCACCTCCGGCGGGCACGGCGCGCCAGAATGGACGACATGGCGCAGTGAGGAGAGATCGTAGCGGGCCTTCGTCGCATCCGGCAGGCGCAGAAGGCGGACGAAAAGAGTCGGCACCAGCGCCGCGTGGGTGACGCGATGCGCCTCGATCAGGCGAAGGCAATCCTCGGCATCGAAGCGGCGCATGATGACGACGGCACCGCCCGCTGCGAAAGTGGCCATCGCGATCGCCTGGCCGAACAAATGGTACATCGGCCCCGTCACCAGCGCGACATTCCCCGGCGCGGTATCGTGGATGGTCGCCAGCACGCGCACGCGCTGCGCCGACTCGTTCGCGCTCGCCGGCAACCGCCTGACCGCCTTCGGCCGGCCGGTGGTGCCCGACGTGTAGATCATACTGGAGCCTAGGCCGTTACCCATGCCGGTGAATGGCTCGTGCGCCGCCAGCCACGCATCATAATCGATCAAGCCCTCCCTGCCGCCGACCGAGACGACGGCGAGGCCTTCCGGCAGGATCGCGGCGACCCGTTCCAGCAGGCCGCGATCGCCGATCAGCAGCTTCGGCGAGCAGTCGGCCAGCACATAGGCGATCTCCTCGGCATGCCAGTGCCAGTTGATCGGCACGCCATAGGCATCCAGCCGGCGCACCGCGAGATTGGCCTCGATCGCAGCGAACCCGTTGCCGAGTAGCAGCGCCACCGCATCGCCGGCCCCGACCCCCGCCGCCCTGAATGCCGCGGCGAGGCGCTGGCCATTCTCGATCAGCGCCTCGCGTGATCGTGTCTCGTCGGCCACCGTGACGGTGGTCATTCGGAGATCGCCCTCGTCACCGTGAGGCAGGTGCCCCAGCTATGCAGCATCGCGGCGTGCAGGCCGCCGAGACCGCCCGCCACCATCACCAGCACGTCGTCGGACGTCGGCACGAGATGGACGCGGCCGTCCGCCTTGATGCGGCCGAGCGCCTCGATCGGCTTGCGATATTCCGGGCGCCACCAGTCGATCGGCAGCGCGCACTTGTCCCACAGGAACGCCTGCACGTCGCGCATGTCCGGGAACTGCCGGGCAATCACCTCAGCCCACACCGGGTTGATCGCGCACAGAGTCTCGGAGAAGGCCGAAGAGGTGAGGAAGCCGTTGGCGCCCGGATAGGCCATCGACTTGGCGATGATCTCCAGGAAGCCCTCGGCGCTATCCGCCACCACGTCGCAGATGTTGGCGGTGCCCATTGCACCATAGACCGTCACCGCATCGCCCTTCACGCCGCGCCGTTCGCCGAGGGGGGCCCAGGGCGAGCGCTCCTCCCACTCGCCGAACACGATCCCGGCGACGCGGCCCGGCGTGCCGTAGACGCTCTGCGAGGTGGAATCGATCAATTGCCCCGCGACGTTGCGCATGATCAGCCGCAGCGCGCGGCCGATGCCCGGCGCCGATCCGGCCACGCCGCCGAGACATCCAGCCTGATACGGAATGCCGAGCTTGTTGCGCACCGGCCCGTTGACGATCACCGCCGGTACCACCGATCCCGTGGTGGCGTTGAGCCCAGCCAGGTCGAACTTCGGGTCCGCCATCGCCTCGATCGCCGCGATCAGCAGCGGCATCGATTCGGGCGGCGCACCGGCCATCACCGCGTTGATCGCGATCTTCTCGACCGTGCACTCGGTCTTGAGGGGCGGCAGGTGCGCGATCAGCTCATCGGGAAAACGGCCGCCCCTGACGAGAAAGTCCTGCACCCGCTCTTCCGTTGGGGGGATAAGCGGCAGGCCGTCGCCCCAGCCCTGCCGAAGAGCCCATGCGGTGAAGGCCTGGATATCCCCGTCGACTTCATGCCGCCGAGAGCTGAGCCAATCCGCTTCGCACCCCGAAATCCCGCAGGAACGATCGATATTGGTCTCTTGCAATGTCATCGACTTCGCTCCGCGGCAATATATCGAGAGGATAAGGAAGGATATGGAGGCGCAGACCGGATCGGCCGCCGCGCCGAGCGAGATTCTTGGCCAGCGCCTCGAAATGGGCAGTGGCGACGGCGATGGTCGGAATGCCGGTCGCGGCGGCCTGCAGCGCGTCGGCGATCGTCCATGAGGTGCACGAGCCGCAATTGCCCAGGCCCACGATCGCCATGTCGGCGCGCGCCAGCACGGCGGCATAGTCCTCGGCCGCGACCCGGCCTTCCTCGCCGGTGCGCCCGCAACTGCGCCAGAACTCGACCTCGGCGCCCTCGGCGCGCAATTCCTCGGCCCAAATCTGGCTCACCCAGTCCCACGAGCGCCAGAGCATATCGATGCGAATCGCCACCCGCTTGCCGGCGAGCAGTCCTGCATCCGGGCCGGGCGTTGCAATATCTGCATTGCTCCCGGCGGTCGGATCGAGCACGGTGGTCATGATGATCTCCTTGCTGGACAGATTTGCATGCAACATGCATCATGTCCAGCGTTGTTTTATAAGCTTTGGCGGAGGGCTTTATTTTAGAGGCATCTGAAACGCTTGGCGCGCTGGACCGAGCTCAGCCGCTGACGGAGAGAGTCGCCGAAAGGCTTCGCGCGGCAATCGTTTCCGGCCAGATCGCACCAGGCGCGCGACTCAGCGTGCCGGACATCGCCCGGCGCCTCAACGTCAGCCGCACGCCGGCACGCGAGGGTCTGCTGATGCTGGAGCGGGAGGGGCTGGTGGTGCCCCATCCGACGTCGGGCGTCACCGTGCTAATGGGCGACAGGCAGGACATGATCGATCTGTTCGATCTGCGCGAGGGGCTGGAGGCGATCGCCGCGCGGCGCGCGGCGGAGCGCTCGCCCGGGATCGTTGCCGCGCTCGAATCGATCGTCGATCGCCACGAGGAGGCCGTTGCCCGCAAGGATCGCGCCGTGCACCTCGAATGCGACCGCGCGTTTCACCGAACAATCCGCGAGGCGACCGGCAATCGCCGCCTGTCGCGCCAGTTGCTCCAGATCGAGCAGCAGCTCGTCGTGCTCAATCGCATACTTACCGACAAGCCCGGCTGGCGTGGGACCGCCGTGATCCGCGATCACCGACGGATCGCGAAGGCGATCGGATCGGGCGATCCCGACGCGGCAGAAAACGCTATCCGCCAGCATATTGGCCGCTCGCTGAAATTCTACACCGGAACGAGCTGACGAGATGTCGCTCGTGTCCGATCGGCCCATTGTAATCTCTGCGGTCGAGATATCTTTTCCAGTCAAGCCCATTCCAGCTGGAGCTCGACCATCGAGTTGACGATGCCCGTGGTGACGCGTGGCGTCGTGCCCTCCGCGATACGGAAGTCCGGGATACGGGCCAGCCACTCCTCCAAGAAGATGCGTATTTCGCGCTTGGCCAGGTGCATCCCGATGCAGAGATGCGGGCCGCAGCCGAAAGCGAGATGCTTCGGCCGCACGCGCTCCCAATCGAGCGTCATCGGATCGTCGTTGACCCTCTCGTCAAGCCCGGCAAGCGGATAGATACCGAGCACGATGTCCCCCTCCTTGAGCGTGACGCCGCCAAGCTCGGCATCATGCCGCACGTTGCGCGCGAGGTTGCTGGTTCCGAACCGCCGAGCGATCTCGTTCACCGCATTGTCGAGCAGCTCCGGGCGATCGATCAGCTGGCGCCGATATTCGGGGTGCTGAGCGAGATAGCTTGCAGCAAAGCTCGTCATCGAGACGACGGTGTCCAGTCCGCCGCCGATCACGAGCAGGCACATGCTGAAGATCTCGTCCGCCGTCAGCGGCCGCCCGAACACGCGGGCGTTCAGCAGCGAGGTGATGAGATCGTCGCGCGGCTGTATGCGACGTAACGCGATTTGCTTCCGCACATAATCGGACATCTCCGTCCAGCCAGCGGCGCAATCGGGGTTTGCCGGGCTATTCATCTTCACCGCGACGCTGCGCAGATAGGCGTTGTCTTCGGGAGGCAGCTCGATCAGCGTCAGGAAAGCGATGATTGGCATGACGCCCGCGAAATCGCCGACAAACTCGCAGCGCCGCTGAGGCTTCAGCCGCTCGATGATGTCGATTGCGGCCGCTCGGGCGCGTTGCGTCGCCTTGGCGAGCGACTTCGGCGCGAAAGTCGGTATCAGCAGCTTGCGATAAGCGCCATGCTCCGGCGGGTCCATCTGCACCGGGGTCTGAAACGGGAAGATGCCGCTAGGGACGAACGAGCCGAAATTGGAGAAGGTCTCGTGCTCCATGACCAGACGCTCGATCTCCGAATAGCGCGTCGCCACCCAGTGGCCGCCGTAGCGCGGCGTCCAAAACATACGGGGATTGTCGTCCTGGATATTCTTCCACAAGCGATGGACGTCGAGCGTGGCACCCGATTCGAGGCCCGGAATGTTGTAGATGTCGAGATCGCGCACCAGTTCCGGGGGCACATGATCCGGCCGGGGCAACGATGCTTCGATGCCATCTCCCATGCTTTTCTCTCCTGCTCGCCGGTGCCGATCGGAAGTCTTTAACCGGTTGCGAATAAGAGTACCATGCGGTATCTATAATCGCAAAAGCGAAACGGCCGCTTGCGGACCATGTCGGGAGACGGAACGATGCATCTGTTCGGCGGCTTCTTTCAGCTCGGCTACGTTACCCAGGAACTGGACGCGGCCTGCGAAGCTTTCCGCGCGCGCTTCGCCACGGCCGAGTTTGAGAAGTCCGATCCGCAGCCGACAAATGGCTTCATCCCGCCGACCAAGCGGCTCGCGCTCGCCTATGTCGACGATGTGATGATCGAACTGATCGAGCCCGACCGGGATCAGATCACCATTTATGACGAGCACATCCCCGCGGAGCCGGGCGCGATCCGGCTCCACCACCTTGGCTATCTCATCAACGATTATGCCGAGACGCTGGGGCAGCTAGAGGCGGCAGGCTATCCGCTGCCGCTGCACGGCTCGTTTGGCGATGCGCTCGATTATATTTATGCCGATACCCGCCCCCAGCTTGGCCATTATGCCGAGTTCATCCGATTGGGCAACGCCGGGCGCGCGCATTTTGCTGGCCTGCCCCGCTTCCGCACCCGGTAACGGCGGCGGACGAGAGAGTTGGTTCAACCTGAATCGATCGAGGCTAGGACCAACCCTGGACGAAGCGCCGGGCGATCTCTTCGGCGCGGCCCGGTCGACGCAGATAGGCCTGGTCCTCCACCATGGATCGGAAGCCGTGTCCCGCCAGCGCCTGCAAGTCGAAGGCGAGTTCGTCGGTGTCCGCCTCGCGCAGTACCCCATCGTCGATCAGTCGCCGCAAATAGGTGCGGAGTGGCCCCAGAGTCTCTCGCGCATAATCCATGATCGCTCGGCTGAGATCGGGAAAACGCTTGCGATCGCTCGCCGCGATCCGCAGCAAGGCATGCGCCATGGGATCGCAGATGGCGGCCTCGACATAGCACGCCACAAAGCGGGCGAGGGAGCCAACGGGATCGGCCGGCTCGAGCACAACCGACCAGATCTCGCGCTGCATCGCCGAGACCTGCTTGTCCATCAGCGCCTCGAAGATCCCCATCTTGCTGCCGAAGTGGCGGAAGATCGTTGTCTTACTCACGCCCGAGCATGTCACAAGATAATCGAGGGTCGTAGCGGCGAAGCCGTCCTCCGCGAACCGCTCCAACGCCACGTCGAGGAAATGGGCTATCCGCTCCGCGACTTCGTCCTTCGCCAGGCGGCCACGCTTGCGCGCGGGCCGGCTGCGTTCTCCTTCCGTCGCTCCCATTTTTTCCTTCTCTTCCATCCGTACGTTTCGCGATAGCTGAGTGCCCGGCGAGGTGCGACCAGCCGCGCTTATTGCGACCCGATCATCGCCTACGCCATACCCAACAGCTATCGGATCTTGTCGAGTGATGCCCCCCTTCTGACATGGCCATCGACTGTTCTGGTCGAAGAGGTGGCTGGCCCGCTGTCGTTGAACCACGCAATGAAAGCCTTCATCTGCCAGCACCGCTTGCGATGGCGGAGTCTCGAAATGCATCTTGGGTGCGTGCGAGGCTCCCGAGAGCTCGGCTATTCAAACGCCGACCGCCCTTGGCCGCGCGGCGAACTGGCGATCA
>CBFRWL010000113.1:0-7803 GCA_965727025.1 uncultured Sphingomonas sp. | reverse complement strand
CGATACCATCGATCGCGCTATCGAGCGTTTCGCCGAAATGCGGAAGAGCTTCTAGCGCTCTTCGACGAGTTCGATCAGGGCGCTGGTGAATGCATCGACATCATCCGGCTTGCGGCTGGTGATCAGGAAGCCATCGCGCACCACCGGCTGATCCACCACCTCGGCGCCCGCATTGGCAAGATCCGTGCGCACCGATGGCCAGCTGGTCACGGTTTTTCCTTCGACCAGGTCGGCCTCGACCAGCAGCCACGGCCCGTGGCAGATTGCGGCAACCGGCTTGCCGGCATCGGCGAAGCTTTTCACGATGTCGATCGCCTTCTTCTCCTGGCGGAGCGTATCGGGATTGGCGACGCCGCCGGGGATCACCAACGCATCGAACTCATCTGGATCGACTTCGTCCAGCGTCATGTCCGGGGTGATCGTCTCGCCCTTCTCCTGGTGCTGCATGCCTTGGATGGGCTTGGTTTCGGGCGATGCGAGCCGAACGTCGGCGCCAAGATCGAGCAATCGCTCGCGGGGGCCGAACAGCTCGGTCTGTTCGAACCCGTCCGTCGCGATAATCAGGATCTTGCTGTCTTCAATGGCCGGCATCGCCGCTCTCCTGCTGAACTTCCAGCGCCCCAACGCGAGGCTGAAGCCGCCGTTCCGGAACGAAGCGATGAACGGTGGCGTTAACAGCGCGATGTCCAGCAACAGCCTCACCAGACTTCTCTGCTACGTCGACGACAGCCTGCCTGGCATCACCCGCAAAGCCTTGAAGCGCGGCTGGGCCTATTTTGACTCGAAGGGCGAGCGCATCATCGATCGGGATGAAATCGACCGCCTGAATGCAATCGGCATGCCGCCTGCTTATGTCGATTGCTGGTTCTGCCCCAGCCCTCATGGCCATATTCAGGCGACCGGCTTCGATGCCAAGGGCCGCAAGCAATATCGCTATCATGCGGAGTTCCGCGCGGGCCAGGAGGCCGACAAATATGCGCGCTGCGCTGCATTTGGCCGGGCCCTTCCGCTGCTGCGCGCCCGCGTCGAAAGCGATCTGCGGGGGCGTGCGCTCGAGCGTGACACCGTGATAGCGGCGATCATCCGGCTACTGGATCTCGGCAAGGTCCGGGTCGGCAACGAGAATTATGTGAAAGCGAACAAGAGCTACGGCGCCACCACGCTTCGCCGCCGCCACGCCGAGATATCGTCGCGGCGGATCAAGCTGCAGTTCCGGGCGAAGTCGGGAAAGATCCAACAGCTCACCATTGCCGACGGCCGATTGATCCGCGTGGCGCGGCTGTGTCAGGATCTGCCGGGCCAGCATCTCTTCCAATATCTTGACGAGACCGGCGAACCGCATCCTGTCGGATCCGCCGACGTCAATACCTATCTCCGCGAAACGATGGGCGAAGCGTTCACGGCGAAGCATTTTCGTACCTGGGGTGCGAGCGCGATCGCGTTCCAAACCTTACTCGAAGCAAACGGGCGAATCTCACTCAAGACAATGATCGCCCCCGTGTGCGAGGCATTGGGAAATACGCCTGCAATCGCCCGGAAATCCTACGTCCATCCCGCCTTGATCGATGCCGCGCAGAACGGTGGATTACCTCAGGACTTGAAGCTTCCCCGCAGAACGAAATATCTGAGCGGCATCGAACGGGGCCTGATCGACTATCTCGAACTGGCCGATCCTTCGGAAAGAGCCGAGGCCGCCTGATTGATGGATTATAGCATTGCCGCAAAAGCGCCGCATCAGGCGCATTTCAGCCTGGACCATTTCAACAGCTTGATCGATCAGATCGTTCGCTGGTTCGCCGACAATGCGGTCGAGATCCTGATCGCGCTGCTGGTGGCGGCTGCGATCGTCGCCGTCCTGATGTCTCTGCGGTCGTTCGGCATTAGGCTTTGCCGCAATGACCGGCTCGGCACCGGCTGGCCCGCGATCTTCGGACATGTGATCGCTCGTACCCGGCTGTGGTTCATCGTGATGCTCGCGGCGGAGGTGGTGATGAGTTACACCGCCCCTCCCCCGGCGCTCGCACACACGATCCAGACGCTGTTCACGATAGCCGCAGCTTTGCAGGCCGCGCTCTGGGCGCGTGAACTGGTGCTGGGCGTGATCGATTATCGTGCCGGCGTCGATGCCGACCACCAGACGCTCGGCAGCGCGATGAGCCTGATCCGCGTGCTGGTATCGGTCGCCGTCTTCGCGATTGCACTCATCCTCATCCTCGACAATCTGGGCGTCAACGTCACTGGGCTGGTGGCTGGCCTCGGCATCGGCGGCATTGCCATCGGCTTGGCTGCGCAGGGCATTTTCTCGGATCTGTTCGCCGCGCTTTCGATCATCTTCGACAAGCCCTTCCGCATGGGGGAAACGGTGAGCTGGGATCAGAATACCGGCGTCGTCGAGAAGATCGGGATCAAGAGCACGCGCTTCCGCTCGGTGACCGGCGAGCAGATCATCGTCTCGAACTCCAAGCTGCTCGAAAAGGAGCTGCGCAACCGCACCAATCTCAATCATATTCGGTTCACGCTCAACTTTGGCATCGTCTACCAGACGCCGCCCGAACTATGCGCGCAGATCCCCGACATGCTCGCGAAGCTCACGGCATCACTCAACAAATGCCAGTTCGTCCGCTGCAATATGTTGGGCTTCGGGGCATCCAGCCTGGATTATGAACTGCTGTTCGATGCGATGGTCAATACGCCGGTTGACGCCGCAGACGTGCGCACTGCCGTCTGCCTGGCCATTCTCGAGCGTTTTCGGGATGCAGGCATACAGTTCGCCTATCCGACCCAGGTCACCTTCACTGCGGCCCCCGATGGCACCCTGGTCATGCCCTGGCCGACGCCCGCGGGGGAAAGAAGCGCGAAAAGCTGACGAAGCAGAAGCTCCCTTACCTGCCCTGCATATTCCTTACTCCGGCCGGCATGCGCACAGTCAGGCTTTCGAGCGTTTCGCTGAGCCAGATCTGGCAGCTCAAGCGGCTATAGCGGGTGACGTGACTCGCCAGATCGAGCAGATCTTCCTCCTCTTCGCTCGCCCTGGGAAGCTTCGCGAAATCATTGGGGTCGATCAGCACATGGCAGGTCGAGCAGGCCATCTGCCCCTCGCACGTGCCCTCCAACGGCTGGCCATTTGCCTGCGCCACCTCGAGCAGGCGTGACCCCGCAGGCTCATCGACCTCCGTCACGCCTTGGCCATCGGCCGATATGAACCGGACGCGCGTCATGCCGCCAGATGGCGTTGCCGCTCGGCAGCCGCGACGATGGCGGCCATGCCATGCTCAATCTCTTCGAACGTGGTGTAGCGCCCGAAGCCGATGCGAAGGCTGGCACGCGCATCGGCATCATCGAGCCCGATCGCCTTCAGGACATGACTGGGTCTTCCCGATCCGCTCGCACAGGCGGAGCCCGCCGACAGCGCCACATCGCGAAGATCCGACATCAACCGCCCTCCATCCAATCCCTTGCGCCTGACGTTGAGATTGCCCCGGTAGCGTTGCACCGTCGAGCCATTCACGGTCCAATCATCACCGAGCACGGCCAACGCCTTCGTCCATAATCGCTCGACATGGTCGGCGTCGTGTGAAGCGCGCTCCTGCATCAGCCCGGCAGCGGCCCCGAAGCCGGCGCAGAGCGCAGGCGCGAGCGTCCCCGAGCGAACCCCGCCCTCCTGGCCGCCACCGTGGATCTGCGGCTCCACCGCAATGCCGTTGCGCAGCCAGAGTGCGCCCACCCCCTTCGGCCCGTGAATCTTGTGCGCCGAGATAGCGACCATGTCGCACGCATCGGTTGCGAGCGGAATCCGTCCGAACCCCTGGACCGCATCGCAGAGGAACAGCGCACCTTGCGCGCGCGCTATGCCGCCCAGCTCGGCGATGGGTT
Source organism: uncultured Sphingomonas sp. (assembly GCA_965727025.1). Classification (GTDB taxonomy): domain Bacteria; phylum Pseudomonadota; class Alphaproteobacteria; order Sphingomonadales; family Sphingomonadaceae; genus CANJQJ01. The sequence continues at coordinate 3,930 of CBFRWL010000113.1, read as the reverse complement.
GAACCACGCCGATCTCGTTATTGACCAGCATCACTGCGAGCAGCACGGTTTCGTCATTGACCGCCTGCCTCACACGATCGAGATCGACGAGGCCGTCGGCGCCGACCGGGAGCACGATCACGTCCGCGCCGGTGCCGGCCAGCCAGGCGACGCTGTCCAACACCGCGGCATGTTCGGTCGCGACAGTCACGATCCGGCGCCTGCTGCTGGATGCGCGTGCAAAACTGCCTTTCAGCGCAAGGTTAAGCGCTTCGGTGGCGCCGCTCGTGAAGATCAGCCGGCCATCACCTCCGATCATCGCGGCAAGCCGTTCGCGCGCCAGCTCGACGGCTGCCTTTGCCTCGCGGCCCGGCCGGTGCACGGAATGCGGGTTGCCGAATTTTTCCTCGAGATAGGGCCGCATCGCCTCCCACGCCTCCGGCGCAATCGGCGTAGTCGCCTGATAATCCAGGTAGATCACGCCGCGCGCGCCTGGGCACGGGCGAAGATGCGCGCCCATTCCTCGAGGAAGCGGTCAATATGGGTCGCGCGGGTCTCGGCCCCGAAGCTGACGCGGATCACCTCATCGGCCGCATCCGCGGCGATACCCATTGCCGCCAGCACATGGCTCGGCTTCATGCTGCCGGACGAACAGGCGCTGCCGGCGGAGACGGCGATGCCTGCCAGATCGAATTGAATAAGCTGCGCCTTCGCAGCCACTCCCGGCATGCGGTAGGCGCCAATCGTCGCAATCCGCGTGACGCCATCGGCGATCACCTCGCCCCCGAGCGCGAGGATGCGTTCCTCAAGCTGCGTTCTGAGGAGCGCGGCCTCGCCGAGCCAATCCCGCCTCGCATCGAGCGCGGCGGCAAATCCCATTACGGCGGGCAGGTTCTCAGTGCCGGCCCGGTAGCCCTGTTCCTGCCCTCCGCTGGGGCTCAATTGTGCAAGATCGCGGACCAGCAACGCCCCGATGCCCGGCGGCCCACCCAATTTATGCGCCGAGACGGCGATGAAATCCGCATCGGGAAGCTGCAGCTTGCCCGCCGACTGAGCGCAGTCGGCGAACAGCAGCGCACCTTGCTTCCGCAACTCGAGGCCGAATAGATCGAGCGGCTGGATCACACCCGTTTCGTTGTTCGCTTGCTGGATCGCGACCAGATCGCCCGGCGCGACTTCGCCATCAAGCTGAACGATGCCATGGTGGTTGACCGCCAGGCGCGTCGCATCCTTAGCAACGCGCAGCACTGCGTCATGTTCGACGGCTGAGACCAGCTTGCGCCCGGCCTTGGCTCGGCCAAGCGCGATCGCGATGGCTTCGGTCGCCCCGCTGGTGAACAGGATGGCACCTTTCCAGCCCAACGCATCGCCGATGTGCGCGCGCGCTTTTTCCAGCGCCGCCCGCGCATTGCGTCCTTCGGCGTGCGGAGACGAAGGATTCGCCCAGCGCAGCAAAGCGTTCGCCATTGCTTCGCGCGCCTCGGGCAGCATGGGCGTGGTCGCCGCATGATCAAGATATAAGCGCTCGGCCAGCCCATTCCTCCAATCGATTGCGCATCAGCGCCCTCCCCTTATATAGGCGCCATATTTCCCGTGCATCCATCAGGAACGCACAGTCGTATTCAGCAGGTGTCAATGCCCGAAGTCATCTTTCCCGGTCCCGAAGGTCGTCTCGAAGGCCGCTTCAGCCCTGGTCCGCGGCCGCGTGCACCCGTCGCGATGATCCTCCACCCGCATCCGCAGGGCGGCGGCACGATGAACAACCGCATCGTGCAATCACTCTATCAGACGTTCGTCAAGCGCGGTTTCGCGACGCTGCGCTTCAACTTCCGCGGCGTCGGCAAGAGCCAGGGCGTGTTCGACAATGGCATTGGTGAGCTCTCCGACGCGGCATCGGCGCTGGATTGGGTGCAATCGATCCACCCCGAAGCGCAAACCACCTGGATCGCAGGCTTCAGCTTCGGGGCCTGGATCGGCATGCAGCTTTTGATGCGCCGGCCGGAGATCAAGGGCTTCATCTCGATCGCGCCGCCCGCAAACATGTACGACTTTTCCTTTCTTGCCCCCTGCCCTTCGTCCGGCATCATCATCCAGGGCACCGGCGACGAGGTCGTGACGCCGAATGCTGTGCAAAAGCTGGTCGATAAGCTGCGCACGCAACGCCACATCACCATTCATCACGAAGAAATTACCGGTGCGAACCACTTCTTCGAACATGAGATGGATCGGCTGATGGGTGCGGTCGACAATTATCTCGACATGCGACTGGATCCCAGATCCCCGATCAGGTGATCGGAGCCGTTAGAATCCAGACATTTCCGAGCAACACCAGCGCGGCGAGCAGCATTAGCACGCCGCGCTTTCTGTCGCGCCGTTTCGCGATCAGCCAAATGCCGCCGCCTGCCAGCGAAAATGCCGCCAATACCCCGAGACTGAGCGCGAATTCGGTCATACGGCGCTCTTAGCCTTTTCGTCGCTGTCCGTCATCCAGCTAGCGGCGCGACTCGGCCAACGGGTCGGTTCATCTTACGGGACGGGAAATCCATCTTTCTTCAAGCAACTATGTTAGCGCCTCGCTCGTTCAGACCGCCAAACAAAAAGGTTGGAAAACAGCCATTTCTCCTCAATTTGGAGAGGGTCGATCCTGATGGTGAAATAGGTAGAAATCAGGACTTTACATTCGGCGCCTCCGCACCATATACCCCGCGTCCGCTGCCCCATGGGGACTTCCAACCGCAAGGCAGCTTTTGAACCGAAACTGACTGTTGGAGGTCCCTTGAGTTGCACAAGCACCATAGCGCGCTGGGGCTAGCTGTCGCCCCCTCGACTGCGGCAAGCGCAGTTGAAATCGCAAAGCTTGCACCGGAACGTCCGGTGACGTTGCTTCGTCCGCATGCCGCGCGACGGGCCGCCCGCTTCTTCATTGAGAAGTTTCCGGGCCGCTCGCTTTACGCGGTGAAGGCGAACCCGTCGCCGGATCTGATCAAGCTGCTCTGGGAAAGCGGCATCACGCATTTTGATGTCGCCTCGATCGCTGAAGTGCGGCTGGTCGCCGACCTGCTGCCGGACGCAACGATCTGCTTCATGCATCCGGTGAAGGCGCCCGAGGCAATTGCCGAGGCCTATTTCGTTTATGGCGTGCGCACCTTCTCGCTCGACAGCGAGGAGGAGCTGGCCAAGATCGTCGACGCCACCAAGGGTGCGCAGGATCTCACGCTGTGTGTCCGCATGCGTGTGTCGTCGAATCACAGCAAGCTCAGCCTCGCATCGAAGTTCGGGGTCGAGCAGGAAAATGCGGCAGCGCTGCTGCAGGCAACCCGGCAAGCCGCCGATGCGCTTGGCATCTGCTTCCACGTCGGCAGCCAGGCAATGTCGCCAGCGGCTTATGCGCAGGCGCTGACGCGGGTGCGCGCCGCCATTGTCGAGGCAGCCGTCACCGTCGACGTGATCGACGTAGGCGGGGGCTTCCCCTCAATCTATCCCGGTATGGAGCCGCCGCCGCTGGAAGCCTATTTTCGCACGATCCACGCGGCGTTCGAAGATTTGCCCGTCAGCTATTCGTCGGAGCTCTGGTGCGAGCCCGGTCGTGCGCTCTGCGCGGAATATGCGAGCCTGCTGGTTCGGGTCGAGCGTCGTCGCGGCGAAGAGCTTTACATCAATGACGGCGCCTATGGCGCGTTGTTCGATGCCGCTCACGTCGCCTGGCGGTTTCCGGTGAAATTGGTGCGGGAAAGCGGGTCGGAAACCGAGCCGACATCCTACAGCTTCTATGGGCCGACCTGCGACGATATGGATTATATGGCGGGTCCGTTCGAACTGCCGTCCGATGTGCGCATGGGAGACTATATCGAAGTCGGCATGCTCGGCGCCTATGGCTGCGCCATGCGCACCGCCTTCAACGGCTTCGGCGTGGTCGACCAGGCCATTGTTGCTGACGAGCCGATGGCGAGC
>CBFRWL010000112.1:0-7829 GCA_965727025.1 uncultured Sphingomonas sp. | reverse complement strand
GGCCGCACGCCGTTGATCAGCGCCTCGCTGTACGCGATCTCTTCCTCGCGTCCTGCCTTTCGCCGAAGACGGGGTTCAGCGGAACGAGCGATATCGATTTCGCCCGGCTTGAGGGGCTTTAGGAATTGCCAGCCAAGGTGGTTGCCGTCCTGCCGCACAAGCGTGGCGGGGCGTGGCGGCAGGCCCGGCAGGGTCAGCGAAGAGATCGTGCCGATGGGCAGCACGAGATCGCATTGGGTGAGGCATCCCGTAGTCGATATATTTTCGATCAGCACGTCCTTGGGAGCGCCAAATGCGCTCAACGTGCCCAGTTGGTTGACGTCGAAACGTTCGGCCCTGCGTCGCTCCGCAGGTTCGAGATGCAATCTCGCGATGGATGCCACTATTTTGCCCCGCTCAGACTAGCGTTGGCTGGCGTCCGCCATTTCGGCATATCCCCTATGCCACCAAGTCGCCAACCGTTGTGTTTGCAGCGGCATCGACCGACGGTCGTCCGCTGCGTGGGCGCCCCCTTCTCCTTCAGGAGAAAAGGGCGCTCCTGTTCAATGTCGTCCGATCAGCACGGGCTGCGCGGATGGCCGTGCCCGTGGTCATGATCATGATCGTGATCATGATCATGGTCGTGCCCATGGCCATCGTGGTCGTGATCGTGGCCATGTCCTTTGTCATGGTCGCGATCATCGCCGTCATGATCATGGCCATGGTTGTCGGCATAGTCGCGGTCGTGATCGCGATCGTGCCCCTTATCATGGTCGCGATCATTGCGATCGCTATCACGGTCACTCCGATCGCTATCCCGATCACTCTTCTTCTTCTCGAGGTCGGCGAGCTGGGTGCCCTTCTTCCCGTCCTTGGAATCGGAAACGGGCTTGCCGTGATCGTCGTCATCCTTCTTGCCGAGTGACGAAGATTTTGCGGGAAGCGCAGAATCCTTCGGCAGAACCGGCTGTTTGGCAAGCGCGACCGAGCCCAGGCAGGCCAAGCCTGCGAGCAGCCCTATTCGCGCATATCGGAAATTGATGGTCATGAAGTCCTCCCGGTTACGCCACTCATACTTGCGAGCATGCCGAAGATGTCCGTGGGGGCTTAACAAAGTCCTAATGGCGCTCATGTTGCGCGGCAACCGAACAGCCAGGGTTGCTGAGGCCAGCTAAGCCGCCGCCTCTTATCCTTGGCGGCCCATTAAGACTTGGATGGTAAACGGATTTTTCCGCAGATTACCGAGCGAATCACAGCTTTGAGACGGTTAAAAATGCTGATGTGATTCGCGCCGGGCCTGCCTAGATGGCGGCACGCTGCAGCACAGCATTTTCTTGAATTTGGTGGCCGCCCTCAGGGCTCGCCGGCAACGATCAGCCGGCTCTGCGCAACACTCGCCGCCGCGTTGGCGAGGCGAGATGACAAGCTGCGGAAGATGCGGTCAAGTTCGGTCCAGATGACCTCGTTCGCGAACTCGCGTTCCACGCGCAGGCGCGCTGCAACGCCCATTGCGCGGCGGCGTTCGGCATCCGACAGCAAGGCTGCGGCGGCATCGGCCATGGCGTCGACGTCGTTCTTCGCGACGAGCACGCCTGATTCCTGCTGCGCTATGGCTTCCTGGACGCCCGGGACATCGAAGCCGATCGCCGGACGTTCGTGCGCGGCCGCTTCCAGCAGCACATTGCCAAACCCTTCGAAGAAGGAGGGGAACAGGAACAGATCGCACAGGGCGTAAAGCGGCGAAGGATCAGCCACGAACCCGATCCTGCGAAAATTCGGATGGTTGGAAAAGGCCGCCAGCGCTTCATCGGAGGCAGGATCGCGCGCATCGTCTGGGCCCGCGACGATCAGGACCGCCTGCGGATGCTGTTCGCGCACCCGCTCCAGCACGGCGGGAAGCAGGTTTACGCCTTTCTCGCTGCAAACCCTCCCAAGGAACAGCAATATGGGCGCGCCCTCTGGGATCTCGAGCGAGGCGCGCAGCTTTGCGGTTTCTTCGGCAGCGATCTTGTCGGGACGGAAGCGCTTGATGTCGATGCCGTTGCTCGATCCGCTGCCGATCAGCCGCAGCTTGCGCTCGCCGACGATTTTTTCCTGACGAAGGAAGGATTGGATTTGCCGCGAAATCGGAATGACGATGTTCGAGAAGGCCGAGGTGATCCGATCGTTCTGGAGATAGAACCAGCGCTTGAAGCCCGTCATCATCTCATAGACGCAGCGGCGATAGACGAACACGACCGGCGCGCCGGAAAGCCACCCGGCAATGGAACCGAGCAGCGCTGCCTTCGGTGTCGAGACATGGATGATGTCGAATTTGCCCGCGCGGAACAGTCGGAACAACCGCACGAGCGCGACAACATCTTGCAAGGGGTGGGGCATCCGGCGCATCGGCACGACGTTCAACTTGAATTCGCCGAAATGTTTCGGATCGAAGTTCTGATATTCGTGATCGCCGACGATCGCTTCGATCTCATAGCCATGATCGGCAAGATAAGGGAACAGCCCTTTGTAGAGCGTCGCCAGCGTGAAGCTGTGCGTGCACATGAAGCAGATGCGGATCGGCCGGGTCATGCTGCGACTTTCAGACGTGACGTAGGTTGCATGGCGTGATCGAGTGTCCGCCGAAGCTTTCGGCCCGCCTCGGCCCAGCTGAACTGGGCAGCGCGGTCATGGCCTTTGCACACGAGCTTTGCCCGAACCCCCGGATCATCCAATATGCTCTCGATCGCCAGCTTCATTGCCTGCGCGTCATCCGGATGAACGATGAGGGCGGCATCGCCGACGACTTCGGGGATTGCCGCCGCGCTGCTCGCCACCACCGGGCAGCCAAGGCTCATGGCTTCCAGCGGCGGAATGCCGAAGCCTTCGTAGCGGCTGGGGAAAAGCAGCAAGGCCGCATGCTCATAAAGGCTGCGGAGTTCGGCATCGCTGACGTCCGCCAGATGCCGGACGGCGGGCCCGTCATCGCAAATGTCGGCGCCGAAAATAGCCGCCCGGCCGATTCCCACGGTGACGAGCAAAAGTTCGGGCCGCGCCAACGCTGCAAAAGCTTCCATCGCGGTCCTGAAATTTTTGTGGGGCGCGCGGTTGCCGACGAACAGGATATATTTGCCTGCCTCCAACCCGCGTTGCGCCAGCGCCTGGGGGGCAGGGGCGATGCGCAGCAGATGGTCCGAACCGTTCGGCACCACTGCGAACTTCGCAGCATCGATGTTCATGGCTTTCGCCAAAGCATTTTTCGAGAATTCCGAGACCGTACAGATCTGGCGGGCGCGCGCCGCGAGCCTGGGACGCAAGGTCCGGTGAAAGGCCCCGTAGGCGCGCGAGAAATTTTGCGGCTGCGAGAATATCGCCGCGTCGTGGAGCGTGATGATTTGGCGAGGATGAACCAGCGGTCCGGAGCTGACCAGGTTGAGCAGCCAGCCGTCATGGCTGAGCAGCGGGAGCGAAGCCTGCTCCCACACATGGCCATGACCTTTGCCCCCGGTCCTGAGCTCGATATTCTTCCACGCCGGCCGCCGGTGCTCACCGGGCGGCACCCATGCGATCATGCGCTGGGCGTGCGGCCAGCCATCCGCCTGCTGATCGAGCGCGTTCAGGATCTCCTCTGCGTAACGCTGGGTTCCGGAGGCACGCTGCGTTAGGAACCGGGCATTGATATGCAGGGCAGCCATGGCACTCCTCAGATAAGCGAGGCCGCGCAGGCAGATGCGCCTCGCGGATGCGTAAGGTTATGGTGCTTCCGATAACCAAATTGTTAACGCCGTCGCGCTAGATCCTCGCTCGATGTTCGACCAAGGCTTGATCCGCGCGAGCAAACCCGATGGCGGGCGTGCAACTCCCGGCACCGCTGCGCGCGACGTCTGGTGGATTGATCCCAGCCGCTGCCTGCTGTTTCTGATCCTGCCGATCTACGCCGTCAGCGGTTTTCTCGGTGGCGAAATGATGTCCGAATTCGGTTCCGCTAACTTCCTCACGACGCGAACCATCCTGATCGGCAGCGCCTGCATCGTCATGATGGCGCTGGGTTGCCTGGCCGGACAAAATTTTGCCGATCGGGTGCAATCCCGTCGCACGGAGTTCGATCCACGCCGGTTCGATCAGGCGCTCGTTACGCTATCGATGGTGGCGATCGTGGCGCACATGCTGCTGCTCGGCAATGTGCTTGCCAATCCAGCGGCCATGATCGCTGCCTTGAAGGGGCAGGCGGGCGCGATTTTCGATGTGAAGGAGCAGGTGGTCAAGCTGGTCGGCGTCACCTCGCTCGTGAACGTCACGCCGCTCGCGCTGGTTATGGCCTCCCATCGCCGGATCGTGCGGGGTGCGCCGATGCCGTTGCGGTACAGATGGCTCTTCTGGGCGCTCTGCTGTTGCGTGCTGATGCGTGGCTTCATCGCGATGGAGCGGCTGGCGATCGTCGAAGCGGCGATCGCTTATTGTCTTCCGATGTTTTCATATGGGCCGCGACGCTTCAGGCTCGTCGGCTTTTTCCCGGTCTTCGGCATTGGTGGCGTGTTCACGCTGTTCTCGATCGGCGAATATACCCGCTCCTGGCCCTATTATATCGATCGCTACGACAATTTCCTTCAGTTCGCGTCGCTGCGGCTGCTCGGCTATATTTCGGTCGCGAGCAACACCGCGGCGGGCGTGTTCGATAAGTTCGATCCCGTCGGTCATCCCTATCTCACCGCGACCTGGTTCGACCGTCTGGGTTTCGGAACGGGCGACGATGTCGGCGTGATGGATCGCTTTATGGCGGCCTATGGCAACGTGGAATATAATAATCCCGGCGGCGTCATGGCGGCGGTGATCGATTTCGGGATGGTGGGCGGGATGATCTATTATCTCGCCGCCGGTGCGATCATCGGATGGTTCTATGGCAGATACCGGCAATGTCAGCCGATCGGACTGCTGGGATATCCGCTGTTCTTCGTTGGCCTCGCGATTCTGACCCAGCTCATTTATTGGGGCGATCCCCGCTTCATCACCGGTCTCGCCGCCTTGGCCGCCACATTGATCTACGCGTGCCAGCCCTCGGGCCGCAGGATCATCAGGAGGCTTAACGCACCATTATTCCGTCGTGGCTAATGGCGGCTTCACGAAGGCTCTTCAGCATGAGGATAGCTTTCCGCGCCAAGGCTCGAAGCCGAATGACCGAAAGACGTTGCGAGGCGCCGCATGACTGAAATCCTGATCCTTTCCACCCATGATTATCGCTCGCCCCGGCGCGTCAACGTGCACTTCATTGCGGAGGCGGCGGCGAAGGTGGCCGATCGGGTTTCGTTCTTCTCGATGGGCTTCAGCGTGCTATCGCTCGTGAAGAACGATCCGCGCAAAAGCCTGCTGCACCGCGCCAACAGGTGGGAGCAGGAAGGCGGCGTCGATTGCTATCTGTGGAAGACGCCGCTGCATCCGATCAACCTCAAAGGCGCCGTCACCTCCAGGATGGTGGCGCATTTCTATCGCGATTATGCGCGGTGGGATTGCCCGGAGCTTGACGAGCGTGCGCGTACCGCCTCGGTGATCATGATGGAATCCGGGCTGTCGCCGATCTTCATCAAGCGGCTGCGCGCGCTCGCCCCCAATGCCCGCTTCATCTACATCGCATCCGACCTGCTCTCGACCATCCGCGTCCACCCCTATGTCCAGACCGAGTTGGATGCGGAGCTGGATATCTTCGATCTCATTCAGGTTCCGGCGCGCGCGATGATCCCGGCCTTCGCCAAGGCGGGCGACCGCGTCGCCTTCATCCCGCACGCGATCGATTGCGCGCTGTTCGAACGCGAGATGCGCAATCCCTATGCGGCTGGCCAGCATATCGTTTCGGTTGGATCGATGCTGTTCGATCCGAGCTTCTTTCAGCTTGCCGCACCGGCCTTTCCGGACGTGACCTTCCATGTCATCGGCGCGAAGAAGCAGTATGAGTTCGCCAGCAATGTGCGCCAATATCCCGAAACGCCGTTCGACGAGACGCTGCCCTATCTCAAATATGCCAATGCGGGCGTCGCGCCCTATCGGCACGGCGCGAGTTCGCATTATCTCGCGGATTCGAGCATGAAGCTCGGCCAATATGGCTATCTGGGCGTGCCGGCGATCTGCCCGCATTTCGCCGTCGGCGATTACCCGGGACGCTTCGGCTACGAGCCCGGCGACCGCAATTCGGTCGTTTCGGCGGTTGCGCGCGCACTCGCCCCCGGCCAGCCGCCGATCGCGCTGCCCAGCCGGGACTGGAACGACGTGACGCGCGAAATCCTGATCAGCGCGCAGGTGGACGTACCGTCGGTCCAATGAGTGAGGAACATGGCACGAAGAGCCTGACCGGGAGCGCCATCCAGGGTCTGATCTGGGGCGTTGGCGGCAAGGCGGGTCTGATCCTGTCCAACCTGCTGGTGCTGATGGTGCTGAGCCGTCTGCTGACGCCCGCGGAATTCGGGCTTTATGCAATTGCCTATCTCTTCATCGATTTCAGTTTCGCAATCGCCCATTCGGGTTTCGGCATCGCACTGGTTCAACAGCAGGAGCTGCGCAAATCCGAGGTGGATGCCTGCTTCACGGCGTTCCTGCTGACGGGCCTTGCCTTCGCGGCGCTGTTGATCGCGACGTCCGGCCTCTTGGAGAGCACGCTGGAGATGCCGGGGCTCCGGCTCGTCCTGATCGCGGTCGCAATCGCGATCCCGGCCAAGCTCGCCGCAGGCTTTTACGGCTTCTGGCTGCAGCGCGAAGTCAAGCTCAAGGCGTATCAGAATGTGCAGACGTTGCCGACGATCGTCGCCGGCCTCGCCGTCACCATTCCCACGGCACTGATGGGCTGGGGCGTCTGGTCGCTGATCATCGGCTACGCGGTCAGCGTGATGATCGAATATGGCCTGGCCTATCGGCTCGCCGGCGTCCGGCCGCAAACCACCCGCGCGCTCGGCCAGCTTCGCGATATGATCCATGTCGGCAGCGCGACGCTCACCAATCGCCTGATCGTGTTTGCCGGCGAGAATTTCGACAAGGTCGCCATCGCGAGCCTGATCGGCGGCGCCAGTCTCGGCCTTTACAATCGGGCGACAAGCCTGGTCTTTCTTCCTACCAAATTACTCGGCCTGCCGATCGAAAGCGTTTTCCTTTCGATGTTTTCGCGGCTGCAGGATGAAAAGCAACGCATCGCCTTTTTCCTCGAGCGCACCATCGCGTTTCAGGCGGTGCTGCTGATCCCGGCCGGCATCGGCCTCACTTTGGCTTCGCCGCTGCTGATCCGGATCATCTTGGGCGGGCAATGGCTCGAGGCGATCCCGGTCGCGCAGATCCTGTTTCTCGTCACCTTCGCGCGGCTCGGTTATATCCCCTCCGAGATGGCCGCCATTTCCGTCGGCAAGGCATGGGGCGCAACCGGGCGGCAGCTTGCTTTCACCTTGGCGATGCTGATCGGGGCGACGGTGGCGAGCCCAGGCGGCATCGTCTGGATCGCTGGCGGCGTCGCGGTGGCGCGGCTGCTCTTCTACAGCCTGTCGTTGCGCTTCGTGATCCGCGAGTTCGGCCTCAGCCTCAGGGCGATCATGGCAGGCCATGTCCAGGGTTCGGTGGTAGCGATCATGGCCGCCATCCCAGCGATGGCCGTTGCGAGCTATTCGCCGTCAGGCCCGATGGTGACGCAATTCGCTTCGCTCGCTGCCTATGGATCGGTGCTGATGCTGGTTCTTCTGTTCGGGCCTGCCTGGCTCGTCAGCGCGTCGGTGGCGGAAGCGCGCACCCGGCTGATCAAGCGCCGGGTGCTCGCAAGCTGATCAGGCGCCGCGAGGCTTCTTCTCCGATCCATATTCGTAGCTGTAGCCATAGGCATAGTCGGTGCCATAGCCGACCTTCTT
>CBFRWL010000111.1:0-7899 GCA_965727025.1 uncultured Sphingomonas sp. | reverse complement strand
GCCGAGCCGAAGCCGAACAGCGTGATCGCATCCTCGCGCACCTGCATCTCGGTAAAGAGCATCACCTGTCCGCCGATTGCGCCGATCGCGGAGAGCGTTCGCGTCGATGCCTGCACCAGATAGCCCACGCCGGCGACGTCGATCACCGCATGGTCGGCGCCGCTTTCGGCCAATATGCCGGTCAAACGGGCGATCACCGGCTGGCGCCCTCGCGCGGCAAGATCTTGAAGCTGGAAAGAAGCACCGCCCGCATCGGCCGGTACATAAGCAGAACATAGTCCTTAGGGAAGCGATTTCAGGGCAGCCGCCGTGCACTCGCCAGATGATGCGCGTGCGTGATCGCAACGGCGAGCGCGTCCGCGGCATCCGCGCCCGAAATCTTCGCACCGGGAAGCAGGCGCGCCACCATCGCATGGACCTGGGCTTTCTCCGCCGCCCCGGTTCCCACCACGGCTTTCTTTACCAGCCGCGCCGCATATTCGCCGACATGGAGCCCAGCGCGGGCGGCGGTCAGCATCACCACGCCGCGCGCTTGCCCAAGCTTGAGCGTCGATTGCGGATTGGCATTGACGAACACTTCCTCCACCGCCGCACCGTCTGGGCAATGGCGGGCAAGAATGTCAGCCAGCTCATTGTGAAGCGTCACCAGCCGTTCGGGCAGCGGCGCGGCGGTGTCGGTCCTGATCTGGCCGTTGAGGATGTGGCTGAGGCGATTGCCCTCGGCCGCGATCAGGCCCCAGCCAGTCGTGCCGAGTCCGGGATCGAGGCCGATCAGGATCAGCCCAGCTTCTCCATCACCGACTCAGGCACCTCATAATTGCCCCACACCGATTGGACGTCATCGTCATCGTCCAGCGCATCGATCAGCTTGAGCAACTGGCCGGCATCGGCCTCGTTCACCGTGACATTGGTTTGCGGGCGCCATGCGAGCTTGGCGCCTTCCGATTCGCCGAGCGCAGTCTCAAGCGCTTTCGCCACCTCATGCAGGGAATCAACCGCCGTCCAGATTTCGTGGCCGTCCTCGGACGAGCTGACATCCTCCGCGCCAGCCTCGAGCGCGGCTTCGAACACCTTGTCGGAATCGCCGGCCGAAGCAGGGTAGGTGATCAGGCCCATGCGGTCGAACCCGTGGCTGACCGAGCCACCCGCGCCGAGATTGCCGCCATTTTTGGAGACGATCGTGCGGACGTTGGTCGCCGTGCGATTGCGATTGTCGGTGAGCGTCTCGATGATCAGCGATACGCCGCCGGGGCCGAAGCCTTCATAACGCACCTCTTCATAATTCTCGCCGTCATTGCCGGCCGCCTTGTTGATCGAGCGTTCGATATTGTCCTTCGGCATGCCCTCCTTGCGGGCAGCCAGCACGGCGGCGCGCAGCCGCGCGTTCATCGCTGGATCGGGCAGGCCGGACCGCGCCGCGACGGTGATTTCGCGGCTGAGCTTCGAAAAGAGCGCGGACCGCTTTTTGTCCTGCGCGCCTTTGCGATGCATGATGTTCTTGAATTTGCTGTGACCGGCCATCGTCGCCGCTTTCTCCTGTTTCGATCAATCGGGCCTGAGCGCAGTGCCGGATATCGACTTCATTGTGCCAAATTCCGCGCCTGCATCGCCAGCGCTGCTCCATCTCGTATTTCCGAATAGCTGCGGCTGCCCAGTGGCGTTGTCTTGATGCGTTTCCAATAGGCATCGATGGAGGGTCGGCCAGCCATTGTCGGCGGAGTTGGTGCCACTTCGCAGACCATTTCCCCCAACGTAAGGAACGGGATGAGCGCCGCATCCGCGATCGAAGGCGCATCGCCGATCGCCCAGCCGTCGCCGTCGAGCCCGATCCGTTCGATAGCGTCGAGGCCGAGTTCGGCCTGCTGGCGGCCATAGCCCAGCGCGCCGGGATTATCGTACATGCGAAAGAGCTTCTGAACGACGAAATGGCGAAGCCCGGCGGCAATCTCGGTGTCCACCAGTCCAGCGATCTGCCGCGCCCTTGCCGCCATGCGGCGATCGGCGGGCAGAAGCGAGGGGCCCGACTGGGTTTCGTCGAGATAGGCGATGATGGCGGACGATTCGCATAGCGTCCACCCGTCCTCTTCCTCAAGCACGGGCATGCGCCGCATCGGGCTGATCGCAGCGAAGACCGGCGATTGCAGCGCGGCCCCTCCGATCGGCGCCAGATCCAGTTCCACGCCCTTCACACGCGCGGCGAACAGCACGCGCTGCACGAACGGCGAAAAGGCCACGCCATGCAATTTCATCCCACCCCTCCTCAATCGAGGCCGAGCGCCGCCCGATAGGTTTCAAGCAAGGCATCGGCTTCCTGCCGCGCATTCTTCTCCATTCTCCGCAGCCTCACGATCGCGCGCATCGTCTTGCTATCATATCCCTGGGACTTGGCCTCGGCATAAACGTCGCGAACATCGTCGGCGATGCCCTTTTTCTCTTCTTCCAGCCGTTCGATCCGCTCGATGAAGAGCCTCAACTGATCGGCGGCAACATTATCGGACATGGAAATTCAACTCCCCGCTTGGCTGTGGAGGGGCCGTTTAGGAGAGGTTTGTCAACGGCTCAAGCGGTCAGCGACCGGGCTCGGTCATTGCCGGTGGATCGCTCGCCGGAAAGCTCTCCTCCAGCGCCTCGTCAAGCTGGTCCTCGCGGTGATTGCGCGCCACGCTCTGCTCCATCCGTGCAAGCTGCGCGGGCGTCGCTTCGGATTGGTGGCGCTTTTTCCATTCGGCATAGGGCATCCCGTAGATGGCGTGGCGGGCAGCATCCCGGTCGAGCTTGCCGCCGGATGCTTCGCTCGCCCAATCCGCCAGGCAATTGCGGCAAAAACCGGCGAGGCCCATGAGATCGACATTCTGCGCATCGGTACGATGCCGCAAGTGGCGGAGGAGGCGACGGAATGCAGCCGCGGCGGTGGCATCGTCTATTTCGGGAGGGGTCATCTGTTAACTCCATGGCAAACTGTTCATTTAGCGGCTAAGCGGCCTCCGCCAAATCACGAAGAGGTTGGCCGTGCAGATCCTGTTTCCTCCCCGTAAACGCAAGGTTCGCATATTGGCGACGCTTGGGCCGGCCAGTTCGTCGCCGGAAATGATCTCCAAGCTGTTCCTTGCGGGCGCGGATGCCTTCCGCATCAACATGAGCCATGGTGGCCATGAGGACAAGGCCGCGCTCGTCGCGAACATCCGCGCGCTCGAAAAAGAATATGGCCACGCGACGACGATCCTTTTCGATCTGCAGGGGCCAAAGCTTCGCGTCGGCAAGTTCGAAGGCGGGCGGGTCGAGCTCAAGACCGGATCGACCTTCGTGCTCGATCGCGATCCGACGCCGGGAACGGCCAAGCGCGTCCAGCTGCCGCATCATGAGCTGTTCCTCGCGCTGGAAAAGGGCGCGCGCCTGCTGCTCGATGATGGCAAGCTGGTGCTGCGGGTGTCACGGGTGGAGGCTGAGCGGATCACCACAAAGGTGGAGGTCGGTGGGCCGCTTTCCAACAATAAGGGCCTGAACGTTCCCGATGTGGTGGTGCCGCTAGCGGCACTGACGGAAAAGGACCGCGCCGATCTCACCTTTGCGCTCGATCAGGGGGCGGACTGGATTGCACTCAGCTTCGTCCAGCGGCCGGATGACGTCGCCGAGGCGCGGCGGCTGATTGGCGGGAAAGCCTCGCTGCTCGTGAAGATCGAGAAGCCGGCGGCGCTCGATCGTCTCGAAGAGATATTGGAGCTTGCCGATGCGGTGATGGTGGCGCGCGGTGATCTCGGCGTCGAGCTGCCGCCCGAACAGGTGCCGCCGCTGCAGAAGCGGATCGTCGAGCTCGCGCGCCGCATGGGCCGGCCGGTTGTCGTCGCCACCCAGATGCTCGAATCGATGATCGCTTCGCCCAGCCCGACCCGCGCCGAGGTGTCGGACGTCGCCACCGCGATTTACGACGGTGCCGACGCGGTGATGCTCTCGGCCGAATCGGCGGCGGGCGCGTGGCCGGAAGAGGCGGTGACGATGATGGATCGGATTGCCCAGTCGGTCGAAGCCGATCCCAGCTACCACGCGCGCGTCCATTTCACGGAAACGCGGCCCGATGCCACGACTGCCGACGCGCTCGCCGAAGCGGCCGGAAGTATCGCCCGGACCGTCGCCGTTGCAGCAACAATATGTTTCACCTTGTCGGGTTCCACCGCGCGGCGCCTGGCGCGCGAACGTCCGACGGTGCCGCTGCTCGTCCTCACGCCGCGGCTCGTCACTGCACGGAGGCTCGGCCTGCTCTGGGGCGCGCATGCGGTGCGGACGCGCGACGTCGCGAGTTTCGAGGAGATGGTCGGCAAGTCCAAGCGCATGGCGCTGCGCCACGGGGTGGGGAAGGCGGGCGACAGGCTTGTGCTGATGGCGGGCGTGCCGTTCGGAACACCAGGCTCAACGAACGTGCTCCACGTCGTCAGGCTTACGGGCGACGAACTCAAAAATTATTCGAGCTAGCGGTCATTCCCAGCGTGGCCGATGCTCAAGAGCGCGTTCTTCCGGCTTTCTGAGCCAGAACAAGCCGCCGGCTGCCATGCCGGCTGAATAAGCCAGCCGCGCCAGCAGCATCGCGGGCGCCATCAGCACGGGCTCGAACATGCGTGCCTTGATCCAGCAGCCGAGGATATAGGCGGTCGATGCGAAAGCGAGTGGGAAGCTTGCCAGCACGAGCAGCCGTGGGTGCTCGTAAAGAAAGGCGAAGCGCGCCGTGCCGGTGCTGATCTTGGAGGGAAGCGCGCTGTAGCCCCAGCGATAGTTGCGGCGAAGAAGATTGCCGAAGCCGGGCCGGTTGTGGTGATCGACTACGGCTTGGGGCTGAAAGAAGATGCGGCCGCCCCTCGCCAGCACATCCGCCTGCCACTCCAGTTCTTCGTGTGCGTAGGCGATCGGCTGCTGCTCGACATAGCCTTTGGTCGCAAGAAAAACGTCGCGGCGAACGCTGAGATTGCATGGCGGGTGGTGCAGCACCGAGGCTGCCTGCCGCCGCGGGTGGACATGATACCACCCGCAATAATAGTCGCAGCGCGCCGAAAAGCTGAGCCCGGCGGGAAGGCCCAGCGATCCGCCGACGACCTCATAACCCCTGGCATGCTCTGCCAGCAGCGCCTCCAGCCAGCCCTCGTGTGGCGTGCAATCGGAGTCCAGAAAGATGATCGGATCGCCCCGGCTGATCGCGGCGCCTTGGTTGCGTGCCGCCGCGGGATTGCCGCCGCCAGGGCGGGGCGGCAGCGCGAGCACCCGCGCACCCGCGGCTTCCGCGATCGCTATGGTGCGGTCGGTCGAGGCATCGTCGACCACGATCACCTCAAGCTCGCTGCCGCTCGGCGCTTGCGCCTTCACCCGGGCGATGACCTCGCCGATCGCGGCTTCTTCGTTGCGGCATGGGATGATCACCGAGATGATGGGGAAGGCGGGGCGAACGCGCGTGCTCATCTGATCGATCACCGAGGATGAATCGCTCACGGGCGCCTGGCTGCCAGTTTCCCGCCACCGCTGACGCCACGATAGACCTGATCCACGAAGCGTTGAAAGGGGGCCAGGCCATAATCGGTCTCGGATCGGGAGCGTGCCGCAGCGCCGAGCCTGCGCGCAAGCGCGGGATCCTGAAGCAGATGAACGATCCCGTCGGCGATCGCCTCGGCGCGCGGCTCCACAAGCATCGCGCAACTCTCGTCCAATATGGTGCGGTGGATCGGATAATCGGTCGCCACGATCGCCTTGCCCGCCGCGATATAGTCGAACACCTTAAGCGGGAGATTATCGCCTCCCGCGCGTGGCGAAACCAAAATGTCGGCCATGGCGATGAAGGAGGGAAGGGCGTCGCGAGGCTGGCGTGGCAGGATCCTGATCGAGCCTTGCGGCACGGCTTCCATGGCCTTGCGCATGTCCGGCGAGAAGCTGTTCCGATCGCCGCCGATCAACACGAACACCGTGTCAGGGACTTGGGCGAGCACGCCGGGCATCGCTTCGATCAACGACTCGACACCCTGATAGCGTGCGAAATTCCCGGAGTAGAGCACGACCGGTGCGTTATCCGCGATCTCGCAGGCATGGCGGCGCGCGGCGACCTGCGCCGGATCGGGATTGTGCGGCTGGCCTGGGAAATTCCATTCCTCTACGCGCGCGCCGGGCTCGGTCCGCATGACGTACGGCTTCAAGCCGGCGCTTCCCACCACCATCGCGGCATGCCTGAGCGCCCATCGCTCGCACCGCTGCAGGAAGCGCTGAACGATCGCGGTTCCAAACAGGGGATGGCCGCTCAACTGGTCGGGCAGGGAGGATTGCATGTCGTAGATTACCGGAACGCCGCGATGGCGCCCGATCACCAAAGCCGGGAACACGGCTTCCTCAACGGCATGCACGCACCAATAATCCGGCTTGCGCAGCTTTCGCAGCAAGCCGAACGTCATCACGACATCGAGCAGCAGCTTCTTGAGCGAAAAGCCGATGGGAATATTCTTGATCCCAAACAGGCCGCCAACGCGAAGGATGCGCAAGCCGGGCAGGCTGATGTCCGAACCGGCGCTGAAGGTCAGCAGGTCGACCAGGTAGCCGGCCTTGCTCAGCGCCTCCAGCACATGCCGGATCGCGATGGGGGTGCCGCGATCCTCGTAAAAAGGCTGCGGCGCGACCATCAACACCCGCGCCGAAGAGTGCGGCTTATCTGACATCAACATGGTCGTCATTCACATGGGATGCGCGAAATGCTCCCCGCTCGATTTCAAAAACCATGTCTCACCCGGTTTCTGCCCGAAATTGGGAGGCGTAGATGCGCATCGCGTTCCAGCCGTGCGGCGTGCCACCGCCCGGCGCTTCGGATGATGTTTTCGGGGTCGCTGCGCGTGGTGCGCCAGCCGAGCAGCTGGGCGGCCCGCTCGGGATCAGCGACCAGTGCCGGCGGATCGCCAGGCCGGCGCGGGGCCTCCTCGCGCGGCACCCGGCGATTCAGAACGGCTTCGACCGTCGCGACGATCTCACGCACCGAAAGCCCTTGGCCGGTGCCGAGATTGAGTTGCGTCGTCTCGCCGCCGGCCAGCAGATAGGCGAGCGCGGCGACATGGGCGTCCGCAAGATCCTCGACATGGATATAGTCGCGAACGGCCGTTCCATCCGGCGTGTCATAGTCCGTCCCGAAGATCTTGAGCGGCGGGCGAGAGCCGAGCGCCGCTCCGATCGCCAGCGGGATGAGATGCGTTTCGGGATCATGCTCCTCGCCGAGCTCGCCGTCCTGCGACGCGCCTGCCGCATTGAAATAGCGCAGCGCGACAGAGCTCAGCCCGTAGGCTGGTGCATAATGGGTGAGCATCTGCTCCACCGCGAGCTTGCTCGATCCATAAGCGTTGATCGGCCGTTGCGGATGATCCTCCGGGATGGGCACCACCGAAGGCACGCCATAAGAGGCGCAGGTGCTTGAGAAGACGAGGTGTCTCACGGCATGGCGGCGGGCGGCTTCCAGCAGCGTGAAGCTCCCGATCGTGTTGTTCCGATAATATTTGGCGGGATCGACCACCGACTCGCCGACCAGCGCATCGGCGGCGAAGTGAATGATGGCGTTCGGCCGATGCCGCTCGATCGCTCGATCAAGCGCTGCCGGATCCGAAATGTCGCCCACTTCGAGCGGACCCCAGCGAACCGCCCAGCGATGGCCAGCGGAAAGATTGTCGAACACGACCGGCTGATATCCCGCCGCGTGGAGCGCCTTGCAGGTGTGCGATCCGATATAGCCCGCGCCACCGGCCACGAGCACCGCGCTCACGCGACGCCCCTCCGGTTGGCGGTGGGTGGGGCAATGATCGCTTTCTCGAAATAGGCGATGGTTTGCCGCAGCCCCTGGTCCAGGCTGATCCTTGGCTCCCAGCCAAGCTGGGCCTTGGCAAGGCTGATGTCCGG
>CBFRWL010000110.1:0-7910 GCA_965727025.1 uncultured Sphingomonas sp. | reverse complement strand
CGCGTCGCGCTTTCGGGCGCGTTCACGCGTCGGCATATCGCTGAGACGTCGCAAACGAAAACCGGCGCCAAGACATAGGATCGGGGCGCCGGTCCGGTTGTCTTGGTCGAACTCAGATCAGAGCATCATGTCGAACGGTTCGCCGCCCAGCAACAGGTCGCCATAAGTGCGGCCGTAGATGCGGTACTGCGCGGCCGCGTGCTGGCGGCCGGTCAGCATATTGCGATAGATCCGGCCCATGTTGGACCGATCATAGACGCCGCCGCCGCCCGATACGGTCAGCATGCCTTCGGCAAGTTTCACGCACCGCTCTGCTACACTGGCGCTCTGAAAGCGCATCATATGGCGCATTTCGATCGGGGGCATTTCGCTGCGCTTTGCATAGTCGCTCATGACCTCGAAGTTGGCGAACATCGACTTCTTCATCTCGTCGATACCGGCCTCGGCCGCAGCGATCGCCAGTTGCGCGTCCGGATCCTTTGAGGTCTTGCTGCCCATGAATACCTTGTCCTTCGCATAGGACTTGAACAGGTCGACCATGTGCTGCAGCGCGCCGATCTGGCCGCTGGTGATGCCGCGCATGAACACAAGCATGAACGGCATGCGATAGAGCTCGCTGTTGTTCCACTTCGCGCCAGGATTGGTGCCGTTGAACCCGTCGATAAACTTGTGGGTGCGGTATTCCGGAATAAACGCGTTCTCGACGACGATATCCTGGCTGCCCGTCGCGGCGAGGCCGGTCGTGTACCAGGTGTCGACGATTTTGGCATCTGCGCGCGGCAGCAGGAAGGCGCGATAGTCGGTCGGGTCCCCATCGACGAATCCGCCGAGGAAAGTCCAATCGCAGTGATCGCACCCGCTGGAATAGGACCAGCGTCCGATCATCTCGAATCCGCCTTCGACCCTCTTGGCGACGCCGCCGGGCATGTAGGGTGAAGCGATGAGAACCGACGTGTCTTCCCCCCATACGTCTTGCGCGGCCTGATCGTCGAGCAGGGCCATGTGCATGCTGTGCAGACCGATAACGCCATAGATCCACGCCACCGACATGTCGCCTTCGGCCAGGGTGATCTGCACTTCGGCAAAGGCCCGCTGGCCCAATTCGTACCCACCCCAGCGCTTTGGCTGGAGTACGCGGAACAGGCCGGCATCGTTCATCCGCCGTACGGTATCGGGATCGACCCGGCGGCTGGCCTCATCCGCGGGGGCGCGTTCGCGCATCAGCGGGATAAGGGCACGGGCGCGGGCAACAAGCTCTGCTGTTGTGGGCGTTTCACCGGTAGCCAGCACATTCACGGTGGCGGTCGACATTGGGTTCTACCCTTCCAACTTGAGCGATGACATAATTTTAGGTCGATGGAAGCAGCCTATCCTACTCCAATCGGACGAAACTGTTTCGCATCCTTGATCGTGTTGAGCGTGGCGCCGGGAAGTATGTCGCAGCATCATTATCTGCGCCGACCTCGCACCTCCATGTTGCGGTCACGCCGTCCGTTCCTCGACCACGAGGATGCGGATGCCGTCCGGTTCAAAAAGAAAATCCTGGTCGGCGGCGATCCTCTCGGCCGCCGGCGATTGCGCGGCCAGGGCCATCGCATGGTCGAACGCAGCCTGATCAGCATAGGTCAGCTCGGTTATCACATCCGCGCCGCCCACGGTTTCAGGCAGGAAATTGCGGCGGTAGTCGACCAGGCCAGGCGTTACCTCGCGGATCATGGGGACATGATTTGCTTCGTACCACGCGACGAATTGGTCCCGCGGCAGATCAGCCCGCTTACGCAGAAAGGCCAGCAGCTTGACCGTCTTCGACTCCTTTGCCAAATCCTTTTCTCCTCTCCCTTCAGGATCGCAGCGCATCCGTGATCGCGGCTCCCAGCGCCTGTGTCGATGCGCTGCCGCCGAGGTCGGGCGTCAGGCATCGGCCGGACAGCAGCGCCTTACCCACCGCGTCGAGGATGGCGGCGCCCGCCTCTGGCTGGCCCAGATGTTCGAGCATCATCGCGCCGGCCCAGATCTGGCCGATCGGGTTCGCGATATTGCGCCCGGCAATGTCGGGCGCGGAGCCGTGGACCGGTTCGAACATGGAAGGATAGCGCCGCTCGGGATTGAGGTTTGCCGATGGCGCGACCGCGATGGTGCCGGTGCATCCGGGGCCAAGGTCGGACAGGATGTCTCCGAAGAGATTGGATCCCACCACCACGTCGAACTGCTCGGGCTTCATCACGAAGCGCGCGGCCATGATGTCGATGTGATGGCTGTCGGTGCGGACTTCCGGGTATTTTGCGGCCATGGCATCGAAGCATTCGTCCCAGAACGGCATCGAATAGAACAGGCCGTTGGACTTTGTGGCCGACGAAACGTGCGGCCGGCCGAGCTTGCGCGCGAGTTCGAAGGCGTAGCGCAGGATGCGGTCGGTGCCACGGCGGGTGAACAGGGCGGTCTGGAGGACCGATTCGTTCTCGCCGCTGCCGCTGCGTCCGCCGAGGCGCGAGTATTCGCCTTCGGTGTTTTCGCGCACGACCCAGAAGTCGACGTCGCCCGGCTGCTTGTTCTTGAGCGGGCAGTCGATCCCCGGCAGCAGGCGAACCGGACGCAGGTTCACATACTGGTCGAACTCGCGCCGGATCGGGATCAGCAGACCCCAGAGCGAGATGTGGTCGGGCACGCCGGGGTAGCCCACGGCGCCGAGATAGATCGCATCGTGCTGCGAGAGCTGCGAGATGCCGTCGTCCGGCATCATCGCGCCGGTGGTATGGTAGGTTTCGCAGTTCCAGTCGAAATGTCGCCATTCGAGCGTGAAGCCGAAGATTTCGGCCGCGTGCTCCAGCACGCGGATGCCTTCGGGCATCACTTCCTTGCCGATGCCGTCACCAGCAATGACGGCGATGGAATAGCGCTTCATGCTGTGCTTCCTTGCTTGTCTTCGGCCAGGATTTCGTCGCGCAACTGATGCTTGAGGACTTTGCCGGTGGCGTTGCGCGGGAAATCCCTGCGGATCACGATCCGTTCCGGGTACTTGAGCTTGGCAATGCCGTGGGGCTCTAGAAAGGCCGCAAGGTTCTTGACCGTCGGCCGCGCAGGACCTGCCGGGATCACGAAGGCGCAGGCCATCTCCCCGGTTCGTGCGCTGGGCAGGCCCACGACCGACACTTCCGCAATGTCCGGATGCAGGACGAGAAGATCCTCGATCTCCTTGGGGCTGATGTTTTCGCCGTTGCGGATGATGATGTCCTTCTGGCGGCCGGTGATCACGACATACTCGCCATCGACGATCCGGCCCAGATCGCCCATGCGGAAATAGCCGCGTTCATCGAAGGCGGAGGCCTCGTCTTCCGGGTTGTAGTACCCAACCAGCATCTGAGGCGCCCATGCGAGCAGTTCTCCGATGCCGTCCTGATCGGGATTGTCCACCTTGATCCTGCCGCAGCCGACTTTGCCATCGGTAAGCGCGGCATGCTCGATATCGCCGGGGGTGAGTGAGCCCAGCGTGATGGTCGGCACCTCGGTCGACCCATAGACACGCGTGGCGATGCAGTTGGCGAACCAGGCGGTGGCCTCGCGGATCAGCGAAGGCGGCACCGATGCGCCCCCGCAGATGAACAGCCGCAGGCTGGGCAGGCGCTTTTCGGACGAGCGGCAGGCGTCCAGCAGGTGCTGCAGGAAGGGGGTGGCCCCCGCCATGTGGGTGCAGCTTTCCCGTTCGATCAGCTCCGCGGCCACCGCTCCGTCCCACGTGTCCATGAGCACGGCGCTGGTGCGGAAGAGCAAGGGCATCTCGAACGCATAGAGCGAACCGCCGATGTGGCTGATGGGGGAGGCGACGAGGTAGCGCGCGTCCTGCTCGTTGTTCCAGAAGCGGTGGAGCTGGACGATATCCGCGTTGATCGTGTTGTGGGTGTGGAGCACGCCCTTGGGTCGGCCGGTGGTGCCGGAGGTATAGAGGATCATCCGCACCGCGTCGGGATCGACGGGTTCGAATTCCGCTCCCGCCATGCCTTCGGCCAGGAGATCGGTATAGGCGATATGCTCGCCCGGATCGTCACGCACGACGACGACGAGTGGCGGCCGCTCCATCCGCGCGGAGACGTCGCGCATCATCTCCCGATAGTCGGCATTGCGGAAGACGGCAGGCACGAAGATCGCCTTGCTCTTGCAATCGGAGAGCATGAAAAGCAATTCGGCGCTACGGAAATTGGTGACGAGCGGATGGCTGACCGCGCCGATCATCGCCGTGGCCAGATAGACCACGGCCGCTTCGTACCAGTTCGGCAACATGAACGAGACGACATCGCCCTTGCCGATACCGCGGCTGCGCAGGGCATCGGCAAGGCGGGAGGCGGAAGCGCAGAGCTCTTGCGCGGTGAGGCGAATGGGGCCATCGATTAGCAGGACCCGACCGGGATCCTCTGCCGCCAGCACGCGTGCGGCATCGCCGATGGTGGTATCGAGCCACCAGCCGCCTTCGCGGGCATGGGCGGCGCGGGGTGCATCGTGCCGGATGGACCAACCGTCGATTTCGCGGCGCGTAACCGAACCTTGCGCCGTCGTCATGGTTTCACGCGCTCCGCCAACCGGGCCTCCTCGCTGAGGTACTTGGTCGTGGTCCAGCCGCCGTCCACCGCCAGCACCTGGCCGTTGATGAACCCGCCTGCATCCGAGAGCAGGAACCAGATCGCATGCGCCACGTCTTCGGCGGAGCAGGTCCGGTTCATCGGGGTCATTTCGAAGTTCATCCGCTTGAAGACCTCGTTCTCCCAGTTGTAGGCCGTCATCGGCGTTTCGGTCACGCCGGGGGCCACGGCATTGCTCCTGATCCCCTCCGGCCCGTATTGCGCCGCCATGTGGAGCGTAAGCCCGTTGAGCCCCGCCTTGGCGGCGGAATAGGCGCCGCCGCGCAGGCCACCCAGAATCGAGAAGGTCGACGAGACGTTCACGATGGCCGAGCCGGACTTCATCGCGGTGAGCGCCTCGCGGCAATAGCGGAATGGCGCGCGCAACAGGATGTCAAGGAAGTCGTCGAGAATTTCGTCGGTCGATTCGTGGACCGGGAAGGGCTTACCCTTGCCCGCGTTGTTCACGAGGTAGTCGAGACGACCGAACCGTTCGAGCGCCATGTCGACAGACGCGCGCGGGGCATCGTCGGCGGTTACGTCGGCCACGTGGATGGCGACCATTTCGGTCCCAAGCTCGTCGCGAAGCTCCTCCAGCGTTTCCCGCGTCCGGCCGACGGCGACGACGCCGACACCGTTCGCAACGAGCAGCTGGGCAGTCGCCTTGCCAATTCCCGTACCCGCTCCCGTCAGGATTGCGGCTTTTCTGCTCTGGTTGTCCATCGGTTTCCAAAATTCTCCAAGAATTCACGTACTTGTGGCACTTGCCGATGTCGGCTGCAGCGCCCTCCTCCGGGCGTGGGTCCGGCCAGAACCGGCCGGGCCTGTGAGAGGGACGACAGCCGAGTGGACTAAAAACCCACCTGTGCTACGAATTTTCGATAGACTGGCCGCGTGACCCTGCATCGTCCGTGTGAACTAGTCGGCCACCCGCGCTTGCGATACGGCGTCGCATTCCGGCGCGTCGGCAGGGGGCGTTCAAGTGTGCGCGATCATGGGAATTACCCGCCGCCGCAGCACGCGCTGTTATCTAGAAAGGTGCCGCCAGATGCGGATTGGGTCAAGCGCCGCGCTGGCCGCGGCCGGGCCACTGGTCGGCGAGAATTGCGGGCAGAATCTCGACGATAGGCCTCCGGCTTTCCACGCCGTTCTCTCCATCGGTGTAGATAACCGCGCCTTCGACGGCGAGGTGGGCAAGGCCATGGAGCGATGCCCACATGCCCAGAATTACCGGATGCCGCGCAGAGTCCATCTGCGCCCGCAGCGGAATTCCCTGGTAGCCGGCGAGCGCGTAGGAAATGCGGTACATCCCCTTTTGGCTTGCTTCCCGGAGCATGGGATCGGCGCGGTCAGCAAGGCCCTCGCGAAACATCAGGCGAAATAGCCCGGGATGTGCGGAGGCAAAGCGAACGTAACGCGTTGCTATGGCGTGCAATTCGCTGACCTCGCATTCGTTGACTGGTTCTGCATCGAGAATGGCGCCAAGTTCGCAAAACCCCCGTTCGGCAACTGCGGTCAGTAATGCGCGTACGCTGGAAAAGTGATGTGCCGGCGCGGCAGCGGAAACGCCGGCGCGCCGCGCGGCGGCGCGCAGGGAAAACCCTTCCGGTCCGACCTCCTCGATGATGTCCCGGGCCGCATCGATCAGCGCCTGCCTGAGATTTCCGTGATGATAGCTCTGAGCCTGAGGCTCCATTCCAGATATCCTCGCTTCCGTCTTTGTGCATGATCTTTACATCGCAAAGATGCCTCTGTAGGCCGATTTGACGAGACAATAAGTTCGAGTCGGCCTTGAGTCTGCTTCGGCGATCAGCGGGTGCGGGGCAAGACTGCCGGGAGCAACGGATGTTGGCAGAGTTCCGATCAGGTGTCGGTGTCGATGAACTCGGTGCGTTTATCGGTGCGTTCGATCATCATTCGACCTTATTATAGGGATAACGACTTCGACGTGATCGAGCGGCTGGCCGAGAGAGGCATAGCCGCCTTGAGCTTGGAGGCGTGGGACAACGGCTATAGCATCGTGACTCGTTACGACATGATTCGCCGCGTGACCGGGCGTCCCGAACTTTTCATCTGCCCGTCCGCCTGAACCGTTGAGGTCCGGCCGGTTCGGTTTCCCCTTACGACACAGGTGAACCCCATGGACAAGAATATCCAAATCAGCATTGCCAAGCGCCTGCTCGCCCATCTCGAGGCCGGCACGACCGACAGCGCCGACGATCTGATGAACGTGCCGGTCTCGGACTATTTTGACGAGGACAAGTGGAACGAGGAAATCGAGCTGTTCTACAAGCGCAAGCCTGTGGTCGTTGGGCTTTCGGCCGAGTTGCCGGAAGTCGGATCGTTCCTCTCCCTCACAATCGTCGATGTGCCCATCCTGATTACCCGCACGACCGAAGGACTACAGGCCTTCCTCAACGTGTGTCGCCATCGCGGCGCAATGGTGGCGCCGGAACAGTGCAGCGGGAAGCAAAACCGGTTCACCTGCCCGTACCATGGCTGGACCTACGACAATTCGGGGAAGCTGATCGCAGTGGCCAATGCCAAGACGTTCGGTTCGTTCGACATGTCGACCCATGGCCTGACGCGGCTGGCCGTTGCCGAGCGCTCCGGGGTGATCGTTGCAGTGCTGACGCCGGGCATTGAGTTCGACATCGAAGAGTGGATGTCGGGTGTGGACAAGCACATGGGCTTGGAAAACAGGCTCGACGACTACACGCTCATTGGCACGCGCGAGGTGCAGGCAGCCAACTGGAAGCTGGTCGTCGAAGGGCACCTGGAGAGCTATCATTTCGCATCGCTGCATCGCGATAGCATCGCACCCTTCATGGTATCGAATTGCACGACATTCGATCGCTTCGGCCCGCACATACTGATCACCTTCGTGCAACATCATATCGAAAAGCTGCGCGACCTTCCCGAGGAGGAGTGGGAGCCGCTCAAGGACGACATGATCAACGTGCAGTACGTGATGTTTCCCGGTGTGATGGTCGTCGTCTGGCAAAACTCGATCGGTCTGCAGATCATCCAGCCGAGCAAGGAGCCGGGACGTTCCGTCAGCAGGATCGTATACGCTGTGCGGTCGGAATGCCTGGCCACGGACGAAGATGTCGCCAAAGCCGAAGCAACGCTGAATTTCAACGCCAATCTCGTGGAGCAGGAAGACTACATCGCGAGTTTCCAGATTCAGCGCGGGTTCGAGACGGCGGCGCAGACCGAGATCATGTTCGGGAAGAACGAACTGGGACTTCAACTCTTCCGGCAGTCCCTCGAATCGCAGTACTGATCCGGAGGAGGGGG
>CBFRWL010000109.1:0-7944 GCA_965727025.1 uncultured Sphingomonas sp. | reverse complement strand
GTCGTCGTGGTCTTGCCGGCGTCGATATGCGCCATGATGCCAATGTTACGATAGCGTTCGAGCGGATGGCTGCGGGCCATGATCTTATACTCCGATGTCGGGAGGGCCGAAGCCACTCCCGACAATATAGTGATTAGCAGCGAAAGTTACATACCCTCCGCTGTTACCAGCGGTAGTGCGAGAAGGCGCGGTTGGCCTCGGCCATGCGATGCGTGTCCTCGCGCTTCTTGACGGCGTTGCCGCGGTTGTTGGAAGCATCCAGCAACTCGCCCGAAAGACGCCCCGACATGGTGTGCTCGGAACGCGCGCGCGCGGCCGAGATCAGCCAGCGGATCGCAAGCGCCTGCGCACGTTCGGGACGCACCTCGACCGGGACCTGATAGGTCGCACCGCCGACGCGGCGGCTACGGACCTCGATGCCCGGCTTGATGTTGTTGAGTGCATCATGGAATATCTGAAGCGGATCCTTCTTCGCGCGGGTCTCGACCGTGTCGAGCGCGGTATAGACGATGCCTTCGGCGACGGACTTCTTGCCGTCGAGCATGACGCTGTTCATGAACTTGGAGAGCACGATATCCCCGAACTTCGGATCGGGAAGGATTTCGCGCTTATCGGGACGGCGACGACGAGCCATATCTGTTGATCCTTACTTGGGCCGCTTGGCGCCGTATTTCGAACGGCTCTGCTTGCGATCCTTCACACCTTGCGTGTCGAGCACGCCGCGGAGAACGTGATAGCGCACACCCGGAAGGTCGCGCACGCGGCCGCCGCGGATGAGCACCACGCTGTGCTCCTGAAGGTTGTGGCCCTCGCCGGGGATATAGCTGATCACTTCGCGCTGGTTGGTCAGGCGGACCTTGGCCACCTTGCGCAGCGCCGAGTTCGGCTTCTTCGGGGTCGTCGTATAGACACGGGTGCAGACGCCGCGCTTCTGCGGGTTCTGCTCCATCGCAGGGACCTTCGACTTGGCCTTCTGCGGTTCGCGACCCTTGCGGATCAGCTGGTTGATCGTCGGCATGAAGCCCTTCACCTCTAGAGTTACTTTGCTGATGAACGCCGGCATTTCCGAGCGATACCCGAAAACACAAAAGCCCCGGCGGCCTAACGGCCCGCCCGAGCCCAACACGCATCAGCAATGTTCAAGCGCTATTACGCCTGCTTGAAGGCAGCGTCTGGGATGCAATCCCACCACCAGCCCGCAGGCAGGGCGGCGCTATAGTGCGGGATTCACCGAGGGTCAACGGCGATTTCCGTGCGATCATCCGATCGAAGCTGTGGACTCCATCACCGCGCAACGTCAATGGCTGACCTTCATGTTCGATGGATGAACGGCGAAGTGAGCAAAACCCTGTCTGCGCTGGTTGAGCTGCGCCGCCGTCTCCATTCCGCCCCAGCCTGCATCGCGCTGATCTGCATTCTTTACGGGCTGGCGATTCCGCTAACGAACAAGGACATACTCAAGGGCTACATGCCCTGGTACGACTATATCGTCGCTCATGGGCGGTTCGCGGCGCTGGCCGACAATTTCGCCGACTACACGCCGCCCTATCTCTATTTGCTATCGATAGGCAGTCTCGCAAACGGGCTGCTTCCTTCTTTTCTGATCATCAAGCTGATCGCGATCGCCGGCACGATCGGGCTCGCGTTCGGGTTTTTCTGGCTGATCAGCGCACTGGATTATCCGGAGGCCAGGCGATTGCCTGCTCTCTGGCTGATGCTGTTGCCCACCGTCTTCCTCAACGGCCCCTGGTGGGGCCAGACCGACGCCTTTTATGCAGGCCCATTGTTGTTCGCGATCGGCGAGGTGCTCCGGCGAAGACCACTGACCGCCATGATGGCGGTGGGGCTCGCGTTATCGTTCAAGATGCAGGCAGTGTTCATAGCCCCGCTGTTGCTGGCCTTGCTGCTCACTCGACGTGTTCCCTGGGCCTATTTGGCGATCCCGCCGATCATATATGCGGCGATGATGATCCCGTCTTGGCTGGCTGGCCGGCCCGTCAATGACCTCATCGGCATTTATGGAGGGCAGGCCGATACCTTTCAGCAACTCGCCAAAAACGCACCCAATTTCTGGACCTATCTCGAGGGCGTCCATCTGGTTGCCTATTCGACGGGTGTACCGATCGGGCTTGGGCTTGGCGTCGGAGCTACGGCGTGGCTCGGCTATGTCGGCTGGCGCGAGAGGAAACTTGATCCCGAGACGCTTTTGCTGATCGCCGCTGCCGGCGCGATCATCCTGCCATTCGTCCTTCCCAAGATGCACAATCGCTACTTCTTTCTAGGAGATGTCCTCAGCTTCGCGCGGGCGATCCTGTTCCCGTCGGCTCGCCGCACGCGCATCGCGGCGCTCATGCAGGCAGGCTCGTTCTTGTCAGGTCTCGCATTCGTGATCGGGCTTCCGGCGGGCGCGCCTGTCGGCGCAATTTTCATGACCGCGGCGGTGGTGTTGACGCTGCACGAGCTGCGCGATCGTTTACGCGTTTAGTCCCGGCATGTGACGGCGGATTATTCTTTCCACATCGACCTTGCCTTCCTCAGCGCGGCCGCGGCTGCGCCGGCCAAGCGGCTCTCCTGATGAGCGAGCGCTTGAGCCTTTGCAGTAACATTTCCGTCCTTCCGGTCCTTTTGACCCTTCGATGAGCAGAACGCGAAGCATCCGCCTGTCGCGCTTCTTGGTCTATTCGCCTCCCATCACCCATATCGCCCCTCGACGAAGGCGGGATAAAAACCAATTTGCTGAAAGAGTTCGGAGACCACTCAGCGGAAGCTGAAGATTGACTCGCAGCGTTCATAGATAAAGTTTCTTCTCAACTAAATGAGTAGAGTTCACCTATTCGTCGAATCAAGGGAGGAACTATGCGAACCCGATTTTGGGCTACTGCCGCCGGAATTATGCTCTCGCTGGCGGGGCCGCTGAGCGTTGCCCAGGCCGCGCCCGCCCAGCAGATCTTGAACGTTTCCTACGACCCTACGCGTGAGCTTTACGAGCAGATCAACACCGCCTTCGCCAGGAAATGGGCCCAGGGCGGCAACGGCGCCGTCACCATCCGCCAGAGCCATGGCGGATCGGGCAAGCAATCGCGCTCGGTGATCGACGGCCTGCCTGCCGATGTCGTCACATTGGCGCTGGCTTATGATATCGACGCGATCGCCCAGAGGGCGAAGCTGCTTCCCGCCGACTGGCAAAGCCGGCTGCCGAACAACAGCACGCCTTATTACTCAACGATCGTCCTGCTGGTTCGCAAGGGCAATCCCAAGGGCATCAAGGATTGGGACGATCTCGTAAAGCCGGGCGTGAAGGTGATCACCCCGAACCCGAAGACGTCCGGCGGCGCCCGCTGGAATTATCTGGCGGCCTATGGCTTCGCCAAGCGGAAATATGGCAGCGATCAGGCGGCGCGTGATTATCTCACCAAGCTTTTCCGCAACGTTCCGGTCCTCGATAGCGGCGCGCGTGGCGCCACCACCACATTCGTGCAACGCGGCCAGGGCGACGTTCTGATCGCCTGGGAAAATGAGGCGCATCTCGCCGTCGAACAGCTCGGCAAGGGTCAGTTCGAGATCGTCACTCCCTCCGTGTCGATCCTTGCCGAGCCGCCGGTCGCGCTGGTCGACAAGAATGTCGACAAGAAGGGCACCCGCAAGGTCGCGCAGGCCTATCTGAACTTCCTCTACACGCCGGAAGCGCAGGACATCATCGCCCGCAACTATTACCGTCCGCGCAATCCGGACGTGGCCGCCAAATATGCCGCGAAATTCCCCAAGCTGCCGCTGTTCTCGATCGACAAGAATTTCGGCGGCTGGGCCAACGCGCAGAAGGTGCATTTCAACAATGGCGGTCTGTTCGATCAGATCTTCGAGGCTGCAAAGCGCTGAGTAGCTCCCGCGCTGAAACTGGTCCGGCCTGAGCCTATCGGGGGCCGGACCATTCTTTTCCAACCAACAGGGATAATCAGATGAAAAATTTCCTGCTTTTGAGCGGAGTGGCTCTGCTCGCGCTCGCAACACCGGCCCTGGCGCAGAATGATACGCCGCCGGCCTACCCCGAAAATTCCGGCCTCGACACGCCGGTCGACGACAAACCCGCCGAGCAGGCGCAAGCCGCCGCACCGACCGGAGATCCAGTGCTCGATCGGCTCAACCAGCTCGAAGCGCGGGTGAAGCAGCTCGAAGCGCGCAACGCCGAGCTCGAGGCCCACAACAGCGAAGTCGAAACCCGCGTCCAGAATGTGGAGGTCCGCGCCGCCACCGCCGTGCAGCCCGGGCCGGCGCCGACCTTTGCTGACGTCAACGGCAATTTCACCTTCAAGCCGCGCGGCACCCTCCAACTCGACTATGCCGGCTATAACAGCCGCCGTGGCGGATATGACTTCAACAACGGCACCGATATTCGCCGCGCCCGCTTCGGCTTCGAAGGCACCGCCTTCACGAAGTTCAAATGGCGGCTCGAAGCGGAGTTCGTCAAAGGCACCGTCAACCTGCTCGACGCCTTTGTGCAATATCCGATCAGCAACAAGCTGACGCTCACGGTCGGCCAGCACAAGGCGCCCTATGGCCTTGAAGCCAATACGACCGACGCGCTCAACACCTTCCTGGAACGCGGCATGGCCAACAACGCCTTCGGCGCGGTCGGCGCCGAACGGCGGGTCGGGGCAAGCCTCACCTACGCAACCGACACGCTCAATTTCCAGGTCGGCCTGTTCGGGCAAGGCGAGACTGTTGGCCGAAATGCCACCACGCCCGACGAGGGCTATGGCGTCAATGGCCGCTTCGTCTGGGAGCCGGTCAACGACACGGACAAGCTGATCCACGTCGGCGCGTCTGCCTATTACGCGACCAACTTCGCGGCCAACTCCCTGACCATCGGCGACCGGCCCGGCACCCGCGTTGACGGTGGACAGATCGAACAGATCAGCATCACCGGCACCAAGCCGGCCACCGGCCCCGAAACGGGCGCCAAGGCGGCAACCTATTTGGGCGGCGAAGCTGCGCTGGTGCGCGGTCCATTCTCGGTCCAAGGCGAATATAACCATCTCTCGGTCGATCGCTTCGGTTCGCTTCCCAACCTCAATTTCGACGGCTTCTATGTGTTCGGCAGCTGGTTCATCACCGGCGAATCCCGCACCTTCAAAAATGGCGTGGTGGACCGGCTGAAGCCGTTCAAGGATTTCAATCCGGGCTCGGGCGGCCTGGGTGCGGTCGAGCTTGCCGTCCGTTACGACCAGCTCGATCTTACCGATACGGGCCTTTCGCCGCTGGCGCGCAAGGCGAAAAGTTGGACGGGCGGGATCAACTGGTATCTCAACCCCAACACCCGCCTGATCTTCAACTATATCCGCTTCAGCGGGGAAAATTCACCGCTCTACGTGCTGCCGGCGCCGGCTGCGGGAACCGGATCCCGCACCGCCAAGGGCGACGCTTATCAGACCCGTCTTCAATTCGACTTCTGACTTTAACAATGATGAGGAAAGAGGGGCGCCGATGCAACCGGCGCCCCTTTATTGACATATGAGCATGGAACTCGCCCTGGACCGGTCGCGGCACGACCCGGAGAAATCGATTGATCGCCCCGCGCGATCTGTCCAATACCCCGCCGTTACGAATCCGAAAAAACCGGTTCGCATACGCACGGGGACGAAGATGACGTTCAAACGCCGCTCCGCAATCCCCGGTTTTGGGCTGACGATCGGCGTTACGCTGTTCTATCTCAGCCTGATCGTCCTGATCCCGCTGACCGCGCTCGTCCTCCGCGCCGCCACGGGCGGATGGGAGCATTTCATCGATGCCGCTTTTTCGGAGCGCGCCGTTGCCGCCTATAAGGTGAGTTTCGGCACGGCGTTCATCGCGGCGCTCATCAACGCGATCTTCGGTGTGGTCGTGGCGTACGTGCTGGTGCGGTATCGCTTTCCGGGGCGTCAGCTTCTCTCGGCGCTGGTCGATCTGCCCTTCGCGCTTCCGACTGCCGTCGCCGGCATCGCGCTGACGGCGATCTATGCCGATACCGGCTGGGTCGGCAGCCTGGTTGCGCCTTACGGCATCAAGCTCGCCTATCAGCCGCAAGGCATCGTCATCGCGCTGGTCTTCGTTGGCCTGCCGTTCATCGTCCGCACCGTCGAGCCGGTGCTGGCCGATCTTGGCGCCGATGCCGAAGAGGCTGCGGCAACGCTTGGCGCTGGCCGCTGGCGCACCTTCCGCTCAGTGGTGTTGCCCGAGATCATGCCGGCGCTGCTGACCGGCTTCGCGCTCGCCTTTGCCCGCGGCGTCGGCGAATATGGGTCGGTGATATTCATCGCCGGAAATATGCCGTTCCACTCGGAGATCGCGCCCTTGCTCATCGTGACGAGCCTCGAGGAATATGATTATGCCGGCGCGACGGGGATTGCGATCGTCATGCTCTTGGCCTCGCTGGCGGTATTGCTCGTGATCAACGGCATCCAGCATCGCGAACGGGTGAGGCGCGGACTATGACCAGACGCAGCCCGCTCGATGCGCCGCCCTGGATCAAGCTGTCGCTGATCGCATTGGTCGTCACCTATATCGCCATCGTGGTCCTGCTGCCGCTGGGTGCAGTGTTCACCGAAGCCTTCGCCTCCGGTTTTTCGACCTGGATGGCCGCAGTTACTGAGCCCGACGCCCAGGCGGCGATCAAGCTCACGCTGCTGGTTGCGGCGATCGCGGTGCCGCTCAACACGGTGTTCGGCATCATCGCCTCCTGGGCGATCGCCAAGCATGATTTTTCCGGCAAGGCGCTGCTTATCTCGCTGATCGACCTGCCCTTCTCGGTCTCGCCGGTGGTTTCCGGTCTCGTCTATGTTCTGCTGTTTGGCGCTGGCGGGTGGCTCGGGCCGTGGCTTGAGGAGCATGATATCCAGATCATCTTCGCGCTGCCCGGACTAGTGCTGGCGACGATGTTCGTGACCTTTCCCTTCGTAGCGCGCGAGCTGATTCCGGTGATGCAGTCGCAGGGCCGCGATGAGGAAGAAGCCGCACTGAGCCTCGGCGCGACCGGCTGGCAGACCTTTCGCAAGGTGACGCTGCCCAACATCCGCTGGGGCCTGCTCTATGGCGTATTGCTGACCAACGCGCGCGCCATGGGCGAATTCGGCGCGGTTTCGGTGGTTTCGGGTCACATCCGCGGCGAAACCAACACGATGCCGCTTCATATCGAATTGCTCTACAACGACTATAATCTCTCGGCGGCGTTCGCGGTGGCCTCGCTATTGGCCGGGCTGGCGCTCGTCACACTGGTGTTGAAAACGATCCTGGAATGGCGGCATGGCGACGGGCTCGTCGCGCGGGGGCATTGAGACGATGACGATCACGGTGGATGCTGTTTCAAAGGACTTCGACGGACACTCCGCGCTCAAGGGATTGAGCCTGGACATTCCGGACGGCACATTCGTGGCCCTGCTCGGGCCTTCCGGCTCGGGCAAGACGACGCTGCTGCGTATCATCGCCGGGCTCGCCTACGCCGACAGCGGCCATATCCTGTTCGATGGTGACGACGTGACGGCGGTGCCGGTGCAGCAGCGCAACATCGGCTTCGTCTTCCAAAATTACGCGCTGTTCCGCCATATGAGCGTCGCTGAAAACATCGCCTTCGGGCTTGACGTGATGAAGCGCCGACAGCGGCCGAGCAAAGCCGATCGCACCGCCCGTGTCGAGGAATTGCTCGATCTTGTCCGCCTGGACGGGCTGGGCGCGCGCTATCCGGCGCAGCTATCGGGGGGGCAGCGCCAGCGCGTGGCGCTCGCCCGCGCACTGGCACGGAAACCGCGATTCCTGCTGCTCGACGAGCCTTTCGGCGCGCTGGACGCAAAAGTGCGCCACGAGTTGCGGGGCGCGCTGCGCACGATCCACGATCAGCTTGGCCTTACCTCGATCTTCGTAACGCACGATCGCGAAGAGGCTTTCGGCCTCGCTGACCGCATCGCCATCCTGAAC
>CBFRWL010000108.1:0-7970 GCA_965727025.1 uncultured Sphingomonas sp. | reverse complement strand
GAGCGCGAGGTCACGCTGCTGCGCCCTGGTCCGATCGGCATCGAACAAATAAATGAGGTCGCCGGTCCGATCGCAATGCCGCGATCAAGAAATCGGATCAACGCCCCCGGCCAGCTCCTGAGCCACTATGCTCCATCCAAGCCGCTACGGCTCGAAGCGGACGCAGCCGCGTCCGACGAATGGCTGATCGGTTTCGGGGCGGTGTCGGGACATGCGAACCTGTCGCCTGCCGGGGACTTGGTCGAGGCCGCGGCTCGCTTGTTCGATCTTCTCCACCAGGCGGATGCGCAGCCATTGCCCAACATTGCCATCGCGCGCATCCCTGAACAGGGGCTCGGCCTGGCCATCAACGATCGGCTGCGCCGCGCGGCAGCCCCGCGCGAGATCCCTTCCTAAACCTTTACCCGCTGCGCGAAGCTTTTGCGGAGCTTCTGGAGCTTGGGCGGGATTACGGCAAGGCAATAGGGATTGCGCTGGCCTTCGCCTTCCCAATAATCCTGGTGATAATCTTCCGCCGGATACCATTCGCCAAGCGGCTCGATTGTCGTCACGATCGGCGCCGGCCAACCTGCTGACGCACGCTCGATGGCAGCTTTGGCTTCAGCTTCCTGTTCGGAAGAATGGGGAAATATCGCCGACCGATATTGCGTACCGATATCGTTGCCCTGGCGATTCAGCTGCGTCGGATCGTGGGTGGCGAAGAAGATGTCGAGCAGGTCGGCATAGCTCACGCTCGCGGGGTCGAAACGAACGCGGATCGCCTCGGCATGCCCGGTATTGCCGGCGCAGACCTGACGGTAGGTGGGATTGGCCACGGTGCCGCCGATATAGCCGCTTTCAACCGAGCTGACGCCGACCACATCCTTGAACACGGCTTCCGTGCACCAGAAGCACCCGCCGGCGAAAGTTGCAACTTGTTCGGACATGGCAGCTCCCCTCGGTTCAAACGCAAGGCACCAGGCATATCCCGGCCGTTATGACCGAGGCATGCTTGCTCGCTTCAGATGGGCATGAACGGGCGGGTCAACAACCCCTCAGACGCGGCCGATCGAGCTGTAGGAGAAACCGAGTTCGCGCATCTCGTCCGGGCGGTAGACATTCCGGAGGTCAACGAACACGGGCGCCGCGAGCTTCGCCTTGATCCGGCGCAAATCGAGCGCGCGAAATTCGTTCCACTCAGTGATCAGCACAACCGCCGAGGCGCCCTCGACCGCATCATAAGCGCCTTCGACGCCATCAGCGAATTCAACGCCTGGCAGCATCGGCTCGGCCTGGTGGCGACCTTCCGGATCGTAAGCGCAGATCTTCGCCCCCAGCTTCTGGAGCGCAGGAATGATCTCGAGCGAGGGCGCATCGCGCATGTCATCGGTGTTGGGTTTGAAGGTCAGCCCGAGGATGCCGATCGTCTTGCCGCTGACATTGCCACCGCACGCCTTGACCACGCGATCGACCATGGCGTGCTTGCGCTTGTTGTTGGCATCGACGGTGGCGTTGACGATCGATACCGGCGCTTCATAATCCTCGGCCGTCTTGAGCAACGCCAGCGTATCCTTGGGAAAGCAGGAGCCGCCATAGCCAGGACCCGGGTTCAGGAATTTGTCGCCGATGCGCTTGTCCATGCCGATGCCCTTGGCGACGTCCTTCACATCGCCGCCGACCTTTTCGCACAGATCCGCGATCTCGTTGATGAAGCCGATCTTGACCGCCAGAAAGCTGTTCGCGGCATATTTGATGAGCTCGGCCGATTCCCAGCCGGTGAAGAAGATCGGGGTTTCACGCAGAAACAGCGGCCGATAGATTTCGCGCATCACCTCGCGCGCCATCTGCGAATTGACGCCGACCACGACACGATCGGGATGGGTGAAATCGTTGATTGCCGAGCCTTCCCGCAGGAACTCCGGATTGGACGCGATTTCGACCGGATGCGGCGGATTGACCTCGGCCACAATCTTTTCGACCGCGCGGGCGGTGCCGACCGGCACGGTCGACTTGTTGACGATCACGCATGGCCCACTGACGCTGGAAGCAATCTGGCGCGCGGCTTCGTAGACATAGGAGAGGTCGGCATGGCCGTCGCCGCGACGCGAAGGCGTGCCAACGGCGAT
The DNA here is from genome assembly GCA_965727025.1 of uncultured Sphingomonas sp. Classification (GTDB taxonomy): domain Bacteria; phylum Pseudomonadota; class Alphaproteobacteria; order Sphingomonadales; family Sphingomonadaceae; genus CANJQJ01. The sequence goes on along the minus strand of CBFRWL010000108.1, from coordinate 5,865 downwards.
GAAGACCGCGTCCGCGCCGTCCACGCCTTCCTTGATGTCGGTCGTGAATTTGAGGCGGCGCGCTTCCACATTGCGCCTTACGAGATCGTCGAGGCCCGGCTCGAAAATCGGTACCTTACCGGCATTCAGCGTTTCGATCCGCTCGGGGTTGATGTCCACGCAGGTTACGTGATGGCCGAATTCCGAAAAGCAGGTACCTGAAACAAGGCCGACATAGCCGGTGCCGATCATCGTGAGACGCATGAACTTATACCCCTTTTCTGGTGGTTTTGGCGCTTACCGCATTGCAGCATGACGTGCAATTCGGTTGCGGCCTAGCGGGCGCGGTTAAAGAAAAGATTAGCGCCAGATGTCGCGGATCAGCCCCCGGCCGGGATAGGCGACGATCAACTCGGTGCCCTCCGCGAGCACCAAGTCCGTTTCGTCTTCCACGAGCCAGGTCGTGCCCGGTTGCAGCGGCCTGCCGTCAATGGTCCCGCTGCCCTTGAGCGGCACGAGCCAGAGCTTGCGGCCATCGCCGTTAAGCCGTCCGCTCCCCGAACGCGCCCAATGCTCGAGAACGAAGGCGGGTCCATCAGCCAGAATGAGGCGGCCCTTGCCGGCCTCCAACGGCACGAACGGCGTCACATAGGGCACCGGATCGCTTACCGCGATGCCTTCATCCAGGTGCAACTCGCGCGGGCGACCATAATCGTAGAGGCGATAGGTGAGATCGACATTCTGCTGGATCTCGATCAGAGTCAGGCCCGGCCCGATCGCATGAACGGTCCCGGCCGGCGAGTAGAAGACGTCGCCGGTCTTTACCGCCTTCCAGCACAGCTTGTCCTCGATCGAGCCATCCAGCGCGGACTGGCGAAGCTCCTCGCGGGTCATCACGTCGCGCATGCCAAGGCCGATCACCGCGTGCGGCTCAGCAGCAAGGATCACCCAAGCCTCATCCTTGCCGCGCGGATAACCCGCCGCATGCGCGGCGGCGTCGTTAGGGTGGACCTGCACCGACAGCTTCTCGCTGGTGAAGAGATATTTGACGAGCAGCTCGGGATCATCGCCACGCGGATCCTCGAACCAGATTTCGCCGACGGGATCCCCGCCTTCGGGTACATCGCCGAAACCGGGCCACAGATCCTTGCGACCCCAAGGTTTCTCCACGCGTTTGGTTTCGAGCTGAATGGCGGTCACGGTATCACCCCTCGTTCGTCAATCCCGCCAGGGCGGCATTTGGCGGCACTTGGTTCAATGCGCCGCCTGCGGTCCCCGTTCCAACCCCGATGCCGCAAGTTGGGCATCGATCTGGGCGACGAGGCGGTCCAGCCCCGCCTGATCCTTCGCCTCGGCACGCGCCACAAGCACATCCTGGGTGTTGGAGGCGCGCAACAGCCACCATCCATCCGGCGTGTTGACGCGCGCTCCATCGGTACGGTTGACGTCAGCGCCGTCCTGCTCGAGCCGATCCAGCACCTCATCGATCACCGCGAATTTGCGGGTTTCATCGACCTGAAAACGCATTTCGGGCGTGTTGATCATTTTCGGCATCTTATCCCTGAGCGCAGTCAAGGAGCCGCCGAGCACACGCACCGCCCGGATCAGGCGGACCGCGGCATATTGGGCATCGTCGAACCCGTAATAATCATGCGCGAAGAAGATGTGACCGCTCATTTCCCCGGCGAGGGGCGCATTGGTTTCCTTCATCTTGGTCTTGATCAGCGAATGGCCGGTCTTCCACATCAGCGGCTTGCCACCAAGCTCGGCGACGCGATCGTACAGCGCCTGGCTCGCCTTGACGTCGGCGATGATCGTCGCGCCCGGCTCCTCGCGCAGCACCGGCTCGGCCAGGATGGCCAGCAGCTGATCGCCCCAGATCACCCGGCCGAGGCCGTCGACCGCCCCAATCCGATCACCGTCGCCATCGAACGCGATTCCGAAATCGAGCCCTTTTTCGAGGACGAGCGCCTTGAGGTCGGCGAGGTTCTTTTCTTCGGTCGGATCAGGGTGATGGTTGGGAAAGCGGCCATCGACTTCGGTGTAGAGCGTATGATGCTCGCCCGGCAGCAACTTCACCAGTCGATCGACGATCGGTCCCGCGGCGCCGTTGCCGGCATCCCAGCCGATCCGAAACTCGCCCCCGGCATAACCGGCCAGCAGGCGGCCGACATAATCCTCCATGACTTCGGCGTTGGAGACGGTGCCCTGCCCTTCCTCCCAATCGCCTTCAGCCGCGAGCTTGCCGATCGACTGAATGTCGGCGCCAAAGAATGGACGGTGCTGGAGGACCATTTTGAAGCCGTTATATTCGGCGGGGTTGTGGCTTCCGGTGATCTGGATGCCCCCATCCACCTCAAGCGTCGCTTCGGCATAATAGAGCATCGGCGTTGGCCCCAGCCCGATGCGGACGACATCGACGCCGCCTTTGGTGAGCCCCTCAATCAGCGCGACCTCAAGCTCGGGCGAAGACACGCGCCCATCATAACCGACCGCGACGCGCGTGCCGCCGGCCCGCCGCACATGGGTCGCGAAGCCGCGCCCAATCGCATAGGCATCAGCTGTTCCCAACGCCTTTCCGACAATTCCGCGGATATCATATTCACGAAGCGAGGTCGGATCGAACTTATGGGTCATAGAAGCTCCGGCTGTACTGAACTGGGACAATTCCGATATCAGGCGCTTGTTGCAAAACAAGCCCGAGCAATTCGGTTTACCGCTCAGAAAGCGGATTCGAGACGATCCATGAGCTTGCGCGCGGGGCTGATCGCGCTGTTATCAGGGGCGAGGCCCGCATCAAGCCGGGCGACGCGGCTATAAAGATCGCGACTGGTATTGATGAGGATGCGCGCCTTTTCCGGCAGCATCGCCACCACCTGCTCCTCGCTGTCCGATGCATCGCCGAGCCGTCGCGAAGGCTCGCGCGCCTGCGCGGCGCTGATCTCGCCGGCCTCGACCGCGCGCCATGTCAGCAGCCAGGCGATGATATGCATGAGACGCGTCGTCACCTTGAGCGACTCGCAGGAAAAGCTCACCCGTTGCAGGGGCGCCAGCGAATCGCGCTCCTCCCGGCCGCTTTCGTCGAAATAGGTCCGGACCTCATCCGCCAGCAGCATCGCCTCAATATATAAAGCGCTTACGAGCCTGGGCGTGACCTCGCCTTCGGCGACGCCGATATTGTTCAAGCTACCGTCCATGCAGCGGTGCTTGCCACAAAGGTTTCGGGTCGAGAACGTCAAAAGAAGGTGAACGGACATGCTGCACTGCAATGTCCCGATTTGGACCAGAAACTCTTGAAATTCTTAAGCGGCTTCCTAGCTCGTTTCCAGACGCGTCGCCGTCAACGGGGCGCGTCGCATAAGGCCTGGCGGCAATCCGCAGGCTTGGTTCGTAATCGCTTTGAGAAAGGATTTTGGACATGCGTGCTTTTGATTTCAGCCCCCTCCTCCGCTCGTCGATCGGCTTCGAGAATCTGAATCGTCTCGCAGACTTCGCGACCCGCGGCGAGGGTGAGAGCTATCCCCCCTATAATATCGAGAAGATCAGCGAAAACGGCTATCGCATTTCGATGGCGGTTGCCGGCTTCCACCGCGACGAGCTTGATCTTACCGTCCAGGACAATGTGCTGACCGTGATCGGGCGCGCCGGCGAGGAAGCTGCCGGAGGCGAGCGCCAGTTCCTTCATCGTGGCATCGCCAAGCGCGCGTTCGAGCGCCGCTTCCAGCTTGCCGATACGATCAAGGTGGTGAACGCCGGCTACGAGGATGGCCTGCTCAATATCGAGCTGGTTCGCGAGATCCCCGAGCATAAGAAGCCCCGGAAGATCTCCATCGATGGCGTTTCGGGCCCGCAGGTGATCGAGCAGACCGCCGAAGCAGCCTGATTTCAGCTTCGAACCTACAGATGGGCCGGCCCTGACGGTCGGCCCATTCTTATGCGATTATGTCCGGGATCAGCTGGTCCTCCAGCAGGGTGATCTCATCCCGCAACCGGAGCTTGCGCTTCTTCAGCCTGGCAATCTGCAGTTGATCCGGCCCTGGCCCGGCGCCCAATGCGTCAATCGCTGCATCGAGATCGCGATGTTCCTGACGAAGCAACTGTATTCGCCGGGAAATATCTTCACGATCCATCGTTACGAGGCCTTCCTTCAACCAGCTATCGTAAAGCCGGCAGCAACCTGTCGCATTGCACCTTTTTTTGCACGACAAGCAATATAATCCATGCTCTACTCGATGATCCATTCGGTGACGAAAGGAGATGTGGATAATGGAAAACGGTCATGTCCATGCTTTAACAGCGAAACATGCGGGCCTCGAAGAGCGAATCGAAATAGAGAATCGGCGCCCCTCCCCAGACACGATCCTGATCGCCGAGCTTAAGAAACAGAAGCTCAAGCTGAAGGAAGAGCTGATCCAGCTCCAATAGCGCCAGGCGCCTGGCCGGCGCTGCCAATCCGAACTTTATGAAAAGCGCCGGCTGGGAAAAGGCGGAACTATCGGCTTGGGTTGAGTGGGAACGGGCGACGCCGTGCCGCCACCTACCGGCTTTCGCGCCAGCTTCGGATCGATGGCGCGGTCAAACATCATGCCGAAGCGCCCCTCCGTAGCCCAGGCGACACGGCCATGCACCTGCCCGACGTTGCGCAGGTCGACGTCCAGTTCGTCGCCGGCGTTGAAGTTGATCGGGCCTTCCGCCATGAGGCCGCCGCTGGAAATATTGCGCACGCGGAACGTAGCCGAGGCCTCACCGTGACTCGCAGTCACGACAGCGTTCAAGAAAACGCTGTCGCGCGGTTTGCGCTGGCCTTCGTCAACCTGCTCTTCCGCCACCACGGGCCACCTTCTCCCATTCCGGAAAGCAATTGCGTCCGGAAGCACATGAGATAGGCATACACCACCAAAACGAGGTTAAATTTTCGTCACCGCGTGACGATGCTATTCGTCGCGGGAAATTTTTTCCTGCCGCTCATGCCGCTCCTGGGCTTCCACGGTCATGGTTGCGATCGGCCGGGCCTCGAGGCGCGCGAGCGAGATCGGATCGCCGGTGACCTCGCAAAAGCCATATTCGCCCTGATCGATCCGCCGGAGCGCGGCATCGATCTTTGCAATGAGTTTGCGTTGACGGTCCCGCGTACGCAGTTCGATCGAGAAATCGGTTTCGCTCGATGCGCGATCGGTGATGTCGGGCTCACGCAGCGATTCGTTCTGAAGATGGGCGAGCGTGTCCTCGGCCTCGCGAAGAATGCTGCTCTTCCAGGCCAGCAGCTTTTCACGGAAATATTCCAACTGGCGCGGATTCATGAATGGCTCGTCGGGCGATGGCCGATAGCCGTCTGCGGTTTGGATCACCGGTGGCTCCTCGGACGATCCCGATCTTCCGCTAAATGCCGTCGCCATCACCCTTGCCTCCACGCCGCGGATCCGTCTGCCGTCTTGGCGCGCCTATAGCTAGCCCGCCAAACGCGCACAAGCGGGCGGACGATCCTGCCATCCTCTGCCAAGCTGCCCTATATCGCGAAGGTTGAAGCTTGATGAATGAACGAATCGAGGGCGTTGCTCCAAGAGCGCTTCTTATGAGTGGAAATATTAACTGGATCCATTAGCTATACTCGTAAAATTTTATGAAGTTTCCGTACTAATATGGATCATTAATCAAAATCGGTCACCGAACATAGTAAATAATATATCGTAGGTTGGAGAAAAGAGAGTTAATCACCTTGCGCTTAACACCTTGTTCTGCATTTCATGAGCAATGAACTGCAAAGTACCCTGAAGACCGGAGTACAAAGCTGTTTCAATGATCTCTTGAGAGTGCGCTTATGTCTGTCCGAATGGCTCTCGCTAAACTTTGTGCCTGCGCATGCGGCGGGGCAGTCGTCGGCGCCAG
>CBFRWL010000107.1:0-8028 GCA_965727025.1 uncultured Sphingomonas sp. | reverse complement strand
ATTCGCCAGGGGTGAGCGGCAAGCTTTCATCCTGCATCGTGTTGAGCACGTCGACAAACGGCACGTCGGCTACCACCGCCCCCCAGAGGTCAGGATCGGTATTGGTGACTACGCCCATCAGTTCGCCGCCTGCCGATCCGCCGTTGATCGCGATGTGACCCGCGCGCGTGAATTTCGCGGCGATCAATCCCCTCGCTGCATCGACGAAATCGTGGAACGTGTTCCAGCGCTGGGTGGCCTTGCCCTGAAGGTACCAGTCATAGCCCAGATCGTCGCCACCCCGAATATGAGCGATCGCATAGGCGTGGCCGCGATCGAGCAGCGACAGCCGGATCGTCGAAAAGCTCGGCGGATAGGCATAGCCATAGGCACCATAGGCGTAGAGCATGAGCCGCCCTTCGCCATTCTTCACGAAATCCTTGCGATAGACGACCGAGACCGGGATCTGCTTGCCGTCGCGTGCCGGCATCATCAGCCGCTCCGTCGCGTAGCGCGAAGCGTCATAGCCCGATGGGATTTGCTGCACCTTGCGCACGATCAGCTTCCGTGCGCGCCAGTCATAGTCATAAACGGTGTTCGGCGTGACCATCGAGCTGTAGCCGAGACGGTAGCAGGCCTGCGCATATTCGGGATTGTCGCCGCTCGACGCCGTATAGCTTGGTTCGGGAAAGGCGACGCGATGTTCGTTGCCGTCATAGTCGCGCAGCCGGATCTGATCGAGGCCGTCGACCCGCTCGCTGATCAGCAGGTGATCGGCGAAGCTCGTCACCCCGCGAAGATAGACATGGTCCGATCCCGCGACGATCGTATTCCAGCGCGCGGGCTCATCCCATCTGGCCTCGGCCAGCCGGAAATTGACATGGTCGTCATTGCTCAAAATCCAGAAACGGCCGTGCGCGCTGTCGATTGAATATTGCCGGCCCTTTTTGCGTTCGCTCACCAGCAAAGGCGTGGCCGCAGCTTCGGTGGCGCGCAGCAGGCGCAGCTCGGTCGTCTCATTGTCCCCGGTCGCAATGACGATCCATTGGCGGTCCTGCGTGCGGCCGAGCCCGACGCGGAAACCTTCGTCACGTTCTTCGTAGATTATAGGATCTTGCGCTGGCTCGCTGCCAAGCCGGTGAAGCCGCGCGCGAAAGCTGCGCCAATTTTCGTTCACCTCGGTATAGGCGATGGCTTGGCCATCAGCCGACCAGACGACCGCGCCATTGACGACCGCGCTGACCGTCTCGAGATCCTTGCCGCTTTCAAGATCGCGGATGCGCAACGTGAAGCGTTCGGCACCGTTCAGATCCGCTGTCCATGCCAGCAGGCGTCCGTCCGGGCTGACTTCGATCGCGCCGAGCTTGAAATAGTCGTGCCCGGTGGCCTCGCTCGTTTCATCGAGAATGACCTGCTGCTCGCCGCCGCTTACGGGGCGCCGCAGCCAGCGCCGATATTGCGCCCCTGGACGATATTCCCACCAATATTCCCAGTCGCCGTCTTTTTGCGGAACACTGGCGTCGTCTTCCTTCAGCCGCGCCTTCATCTCCTGAAACAGCGTCTCCACCAAGGCCTGGTGCGGCCGCATCTTCTCTTCGAAATAGCCGTTCTCGGCGTTGAGATAGGCGAGGACATCCTTGTCATCGACGTTGGGATAGCTCTCGTCTTTCAGCCAGTGATAGGGATCCTCGATCATATAGCCATGGCGCGAATAGCTGTAGGGGCGGCGCTCGGCGACGGGTGGGGTAGGGGCGCTCATGCTGTTCAACGGCTTTGCTCCGGCGGTTTGCAATGCGAGGATCGAGGCGACGCTGCCTAGCAAATATTGGCGCCGGGAATAGTTCATTTAGACCGCCTCCCTATCGAAACTGTCGCAACTCCGATGGCAATGGAACATCCGATCCCGGCCGCCTTCATTCTGCCAATGCGAGGAGGTGCGCTCGCGTCCAGACGTCATGCAGCCCAAGCCGGAACCATTTCGCCGGAACGTAATTATTCCGCCGCAATGCAAGACTCGTCCAAGCTCGATCGAACCCGCCGCCGTGCCCAAAAACTCCAACGGGAAGCGGCAAATTGCCTTACTCTCGCCGTTCGCGAACGCTCCACCGACTTTGCAGCCGATCTCATCGAGGAGGCCTCCATGCTGATGCGGCGCGTCAACGAACTTTGCGGAACCTGACGCGATCTGAAGATCAGACCGTTCTGCCCAAACCTACTGTGGTTCGCTCTTCGGGTGGCGTCTTATATGCGACCATCCTGTGACGAGAGCGGCCCATGCGGCACAAGATACAACGCTTCATTGCAATTTTGGCGGCCGCGCTTCTCCTCGAGGCGCCTTCGGTTCCGCAGCCGGTGGTCGCGCGCGAGGGCTATGATCATCCCGCGCTGACGTTGAGCCGACGGGATGGAGGCCCGACGCTGACCGTCATGACCTATAATGTTCACGGCCTGCCATGGCCGATCGTGCCGGATCGGACGGCGGATCTATATGCCATCGGCGACAGGCTGGCGGCGATGCGCAGGCACGGCGACGCCCCACAAATCGTGGTGCTGCAGGAGGCGTTCACCGCCACCGCCGATGGCATCGCGGCCCGTGCCGGCTACCCCTATGTGTTGCGCGGCCCTACGGCGGGGGAGGTCTCGTCCCTGGCGGACACGGGCACGCCCGATGAGATGTTTCGCATGCGTGGGGAGGGCTGGGGCGCCTTTCTTCCGAGCGGTCTGATATTGATGTCGGAATATCCGATCGTGCAATCCTGGCACGCTGCTTTCCCCCGCGCCGACTGCGCGGGATTTGACTGCCTCGCCAATAAGGGCGTGCTGTTCGCGCGCGTTGCAGTGCCTGGCGTGCCGGTGCCGGTCCAGATCGCGACCGCGCATATGAATTCGCGCCTGGCGACCGATACGCCGGGTACTCATGCCGACGAGGCTTATGTCCGCGAAGCGCAATCGCTCAACCAATTCATTCAAGCACATGCGGACAGCCGGCAGCCCTTGATCCTTGCCGCCGATCTCAACGTCAGCTGGTCGCCGACGCGTCTTGCGTCGATCGAAGCCGATCGCAATTTCTGGCTGCGCGGCCGCGACCACGCCGTTGCGGGATCAATCCACGCCATCTGCTCAAAGCCGAACCTTCCTTGCCAGTTGGCCGAGGGGTTCGGCTCGCTGCAGCCGCACAGGCGCAACAATGACTGGCAGATTTTTTTCGACGGCCGCGACATGGCCGTTCGCCTCACCAGCGCCGCGCTTCGTTTTCAACCGGATCCGGCTGGCCGGACGCTTTCCGATCACGAGGCGCTCAGCGTCACATACGCGTTGCAGCCCGTCAGCCCTGCAACGATGCCGACCATGCTTGCCTATAAGAAGGACCGAATGCAGGTTGGTAGCTTGGCGAGCCGCGCCGCGTCCTGAGAACGCTTGCGGGGGTCTCGGTCTGGTCGGTCCGATGGCTCGCCAAGTAGGAGACTGCTAGCAGATTGAACCAGGCACGAAAATTCATCGAAGGATAGACGGATCCGGGCAATCTGACGCCGATCTGTTCCTATCCGGAATAGCTTGGAAGCTACTGTTATCTCTCGGCATAACCTTCACGCGATCTACGCTCGCTGGAATCTTTGCGGTGCGCCGCCTATCTTTCGATTCAATGTGAAGAATCGGTAGCACGCCCATGTCGACATATGAAGATCGTCTGATAGCCCTCCGCGAGGAACTTGCTCGGCGGCGGCTCGATGGATTCGTCGTCCCGCTGACGGACGAGCATATGAGCGAATATGTGGGCGCCTATGCGCAACGACTGGCCTGGCTTACCGGCTTCGAAGGGTCGGCAGGATCGGCGGTGGTGCTGCCGGCCGAAGCCGCGATCTTCGTCGACGGCCGTTATACGCTGCAAGTGCGCGAGCAGGTCGATGGTGCGCTGTGGAGCTATCAGTCGGTCCCCGAAACCAGTGTGGCCGAATGGCTGAAGGCACATGCTGGCGAAGGTGCGCGGATCGGCTACGATCCCTGGCTGCACAGCAAAGGCTGGGTAAAGGCCGCGCGGGAAGCGCTTGCGAAGAACAAGGCCGAACTCGTCGCCGTCGATACCAATCCGGTCGATGCGATCTGGCCGGACCGTCCGTTGCCCTCGCGGGCGCGGCTTATAATCCATCCCGATTCGCTGGCGGGACGAAACGCTTCCGACAAACGGGCGGCGATCGCCGACGAGCTCAAGGAGAAGCGCGCCGACACGGTGGTGCTGAGCGCGCTCGATTCGATCGCCTGGGCGTTCAACATCCGCGGCCAGGATGTCGAACGCACCCCGGTCGGCCTCGCTTATGCCGCCGTCAACGCGGATGGCACTGCCGATCTCTTCGTTGATCCGGAAAAGGTCAGCGAAGATGTTGTGCGCCATCTTGGCAATGCCGTGCGCGTTCATGCGCGCAATGCCTTCCCCGGCTGGCTCAGCAGCCAGGCGGGCAAAGCCGTGCTTGCCGATCCCGATCGTGCGGTCGCGGCCATTTTCGATGCCCTGGAGAGCAGCGGCGCGAGAATCATCGAGGCGCGCGATCCGGTCGTGCTTCCCAAGGCCATCAAGAACCCGGCCGAAATCGCGGGCCACAAGGCAGCGCAACTTCGCGACGGCGCTGCCTTGTCGCGGTTCCTACATTGGCTTTCGATTGAGGCGCCGAAGGGCGAACTCACCGAAATGTCGGCCGCCGAGCGGCTGCACCAGTTCCGCCGCGACACCGGCGAGCTGCGCGACCTGAGCTTCGATACCATCTCGGGCGCAGGACCGAATGGCGCCGTCGTGCATTACCGCGCGAGCGAGAAAACCAACCGACCTATTACGCAAGGTTCGCTCTATCTCGTCGATTCGGGTGGCCAATATGCTGACGGCACGACCGACGTCACGCGCACGATCGCCATCGGACAGCCCACCGCCGAGATGCGGGACCGTTTCACGCGCGTGCTCAAGGGCCATATCGCGCTGGCGAGAGCGGTATTCCCGAAGGGCACGCGGGGGGGGCAGCTCGATGTTCTGGCGCGGCAATTCCTGTGGGAGGCCGGAGTCGATTATGCCCATGGCACCGGGCATGGCGTCGGCAGCTATCTATCGGTTCACGAAGGCCCGCAGCGGATCGCCACGGTCAGCGGCGCTGGCGACGAGCCGCTCGCGCCGGGGATGATCGTCTCCAACGAGCCCGGCTACTACAAAGCTGGCGAATTCGGGATCCGCATTGAAAATCTCGTGCTTGTCGAACCGCGCGAGATCGCCGGGGCGGAGCGCGAGATGTACGGGTTCGAAACTCTCACATTGGCCCCGATCGATCGCGCGCTGATCGATACGTCAATGCTCGATGCGGCCGAGCGAGGCTGGGTCGATCGATATCATGCTACCGTGCTCGCGCGGCTCGGGCCGCTCATGAACGCGGATGAACGTCATTGGCTGTCGGAGGTGTGCGCCCCGTTGGAGGCCTGACCCTCGGCGTCGGGCGCGGCATTTTGGCGCGCCTGGGCTTTGCGCTTTTTAAGGTTTTCGCGCAGCGCGGCGGCAAGCCGACGCTCGCGATCTTGATCCTTGTCAGGCATATCGCCAAATAATCCCGCGCCGCGAGAACAGGCAAGCCGCCTTGACGCGGCTACACGCTTTCTTCATAGGCCCGCGTGCATTGGCGTCCCCGACGTCCGCCGGTTCGTACCGGCCGTGCTGCCGTAGCTCAGTGGTAGAGCGCATCCTTGGTAAGGCTGAGGTCGTGAGTTCAATCCTCACCGGCAGCACCATTTTTTCAATAACTTAGCGACAAACCCCTAACGGGTGCTGTTCTGGTAGCACCGACATTCTGGTCGGACCGGTGCAATAAGCATCAGTGGGCTCAGAGGAAGCTGTAGGGGTCCACATCGACCGCTACCCTGACGCCGCGCGGCAATTCGAGCGCACCCAGCCAGTCACGGATGACGTCCTGCACATCCAACGCGCGGCGAGCGTGCACGAGCAGGCGCTGGCGGTGACGGCCGCGCAGCATGGCAAGCGGGGCAGGGGCGGGACCGTAGACATGCATGCCTTCCACGTCGGGCGCGGTGCGGCCGATCAGGCGGGCCGCCTCGACCGCCTCATCCAGTTGTTCCGATGAGACGATGATCGCCGCATAGCGTCCGAATGGCGGAGCATTGGCACTGCGGCGCGACGCCGTTTCCGCCGCATAGAAGCTGGCCGCGTCACCCGATACGAGCGCGCGGATGACCGGTGCATTGGGCTCGTGCGTCTGGACGAGAACATGGCCCTTCTTGACGCCACGGCCGGCGCGTCCCGAAACCTGGGCGATCTGCTGGAAGCTGCGCTCCGCGGCGCGCAAGTCGCCCCCCTGCAGGCCGAGATCGGCATCGACCACGCCCACCAGCGTCAGGTTGGGAAAATGATAGCCCTTGGTGACGAGCTGGGTGCCGATCACGATATCGATCTCGCCGGCTTCCATGCGCGCGACGAAGTCGGCCGCGCGGGCAGGGGACCAGATCGTGTCGGAGGTCACGATCGCACGCCGTGCCTCCGGAAAGAGCGCGGCGACTTCGTCCGCAATGCGCTCCACCCCCGGCCCGCACGCGACCAGGCTTTCTTCCTCGCCGCATTCGGGGCAGCAACGCGGCGGCGGCATCACATGACCGCAATGATGGCACTGCAAGCGCGCCATCAGCCGATGCTCGACCATCCACGCGGTGCAATTCGGGCACTGAAAACGGTGGCCGCAATGGCGGCAAAGCGTCAACGGCGCGTAGCCGCGGCGGTTGAGGAAGAGCAGCACCTGCTCGTTCCGCGCCAACGTCTCTTCGATCGCCCTGACCAATGTGGGCGCGAGCCATCGCCCGCGCGGCGGCGGATCGGCGAGCATGTCGATCGCGGCGATATCCGGCATCACTGCTTCGCCGAAACGGCGCGGCAGCTTGATCTCCTTATAACGGCCGAGCGTTACCTGCTGTTGCGTTTCAATCGCAGGCGTTGCCGACGCAAGAACGACCGGGCAATTTTCGAAATGACCGCGCATCACCGCAACGTCGCGCGCATGGTACATGACGCCGTCTTCCTGCTTGAAGCTGGCTTCGTGAGCCTCATCGACGATGACCAGGCCGAGCTCGCGATAGGGCAGGAACAGCGCGCTCCGGGCGCCGACCACCACCTTGGCTTCCCCCGTGGTGATCGCACGCCAGGCCCGGCGACGCTGGGACTGACGCAGATCCGAATGCCATGCGACCGGCTGATGGCCGAACCGCGCCTCGAAGCGGCGCAGGAAGGGTTCGGTGAGCGCGATCTCGGGAAGGAGCACCAGCACCTGCCGATCCTGCCGGATCGCTTCGGCGACGGCTTCGAAATAGACTTCCGTCTTGCCTGAGCCGGTCACTCCGTCGAGCAGGAAAAACTGGTCGGCAGCCTCGTCTACAGCGCCGCGCGCAGCCTTTCTCACGGCGTCGACCAATGTTTGAGCCGCAGCCTGCTGTTCGGGGGACAGGCTGGGCGGTGCATGATCGGGATCGGGGATAGGAAAGGGATCGTCGATGGTCACTTCGACCGCCTCGATCGCACCGGCCTTAACCAGCCCCCGGATCACCGCGTCGGTAACGTCGGCGATCATGGCAAGTTCGCGGACGAGGCCCTGTCGCTCGCCGATGCGATCGAGCGCTTGCGCACGTTGCGGCGTCAGGCGTTCCGGAACGATGCCAGTGGCGCGATATTCGATGACGCTGCGCCGCTCCTCCAGCGCGCTCGCGGATGCCAGCGCCATGCGCAGCACGGCGGCAGGCGGGGCAAGATAATAGTCGGCCGTCCACTCGATCAGGCGACGGAGCGGGGCGGCGAGCGGCGGGATATCGTACACGCCGGCGAGCGGGCGAAGACGGTTATCACCGACTTCGGCATCCGACGGCATGCGCTCCGGCTCCCACACCACGCCCGCGATCTGACGCGGCCCGAGCGGGGCGAGCACAATGCTGCCCGGCTCAACGGCATGCTCGCGATCCACGCGATAATCGAGCGGGCCGATGGCGGCATTGAGCAGGAGAACACGAGCGCGATTCACAAGG
>CBFRWL010000106.1:0-8061 GCA_965727025.1 uncultured Sphingomonas sp. | reverse complement strand
CATGGTCGCCATGTCGGGCGCGATCATGCCCGATCCCTTGATGATGCCGACAAGGCTAACGGTCTTGCCGTCCACCACCGCGCGCGTAACCGCGGCCTTGGGAAAAGTGTCGGTCGTGCCGATGGTTGTCGCCGCCGCCTGCCAATCGGCGCGTTCGGCGATCAGCACGGCGTCGATCCCGGCCTCCGCCTTGTCGATGGGGAGCGGTACGCCGATCACGCCGGTCGATGCGACGAACACATCCGACGGTTGGCATTCGAGCGCGTTGGCGACGCGGGCGGCAATCGCTTCGACCGCGGCACGCCCGCGATCGCCGGTAAAGGCGTTGCTGTTGCCGGCATTGACGACCAGCGCGCGCGCGCGGCCCAGCGGCAAGGCGCTCCGGCACCATTCGACCTCGGGCGAGGGGCATTTGCTCCGTGTGGTCACGCCCGCGACGCTGGTGCCCTCATCAAGCGCAGCGAATGTCAGGTCGCAGCGATCCCAATTCTTGTAGCCGGCACGGGCGACCGCGAGGCGAACGCCTCCGATTTCCGGGAGCTCAGGAAAGGCAGCGGGAGCGAGCGGTGATTTTTGCATGGCGAGCGGCTTTAGGCATTGTTCGCGACAAACAAAAGTCTCTCGCGCTGGCGCTGGGCCATGCTCAGGCGATCAACAGGCGGTCGTCAGGCTCGATCGTGCTGAGAAAGCCGATCATCCCCGTCCACTGGATACGCTCGTCAAAGTTGGCCGCCGATGCGTTCAGCAGTGTGAGGCTTGATTGGCAGGCGGCGAAGGCGAGCCCCAACGCTGCCGCTTCGTCGAACAATTGGGCCAGCGTGGGCAATCCCGCGGCGCGTTGTCGCGGCCCGTCAGGGTCCTCGATCGGGTTGCGGAGCAGCCCGACGGCAGCGCCCTGCAGGAAGACGCTGACGCTGCCGCCAAGTGCAGCCTGCGCGCATGCGGTGACCAGCGCGGTGCGCAGCCGTTCGTGATTGGCGTCGGCAACGATGATGGCGGTGCGTTTCACGCCGAGCATCGGCAGGCGGGATCCTTGGGCATCGCAATGGTGCGGAAACGAAAGGCAAGCGCATCGATCAGCATCAGCTTGCCTACCGGATCCTCGCCGAAACCCGTGATACAGCGGATCGCTTCCAACGCGGCGAGGCTGCCGATCACGCCGGTCAACGGCCCCAGCACGCCGCGATCGGCGCAGCTCATGTCGGGCCGCGCGGGATCGTCTCCCACCAGGCAGCGATAGCAGGGCTTGTCGACTTCCCAGCCGCGATAGACCGCCAATTGCCCTTCGAATTGGTCGACCGCCGCAGAGACCAACGGAATGCGCAGTCTTTGTGCAGCGTCCGCCACCGCAAGGCGCGTCTCGAAATTGTCGCAGCCATCGACGACAACGTTCGCCTGCTCCAGAATCTTGCCTGCATTATGCGCGGTAAGCCGTTCTTTATAGCTGACAAAGCTGATATCCGGCGTGAGCGCAAGGGCAGCTGACATGGCCGCGTCGACCTTCATCCTGCCGATGTCGGCGGTACGGAAAATGGTCTGGCGCTGAAGGTTCGATAATGCGACTTGATCGTCATCGACCAGGATGATCCAGCCGATCCCGGCTGCGGCGAGATATTGAATGACGGGTGATCCGATCCCGCCGGCGCCGATCACCGCGACGGTCGCTTCCCGCAGCTTGCGCTGACCTTCGCCGCCCACCTCCTTGAGAATGATGTGACGGGCATAGCGTTCGAGCTGTTCGTCGCTGAACGTCATGTCGCTGCGGCCGGGTGTTTCGCTCTGTGGCCGGTCGATCCGAAGCCGCCGGTTCCACGCTCGGTCTCGTCCAGCGCGTCGACCTCCTCGAACCAGGCTCGCTGGACGGGTGCAGGAACCAGTTGCGCGATCCGGTCGCCGCGTCCGATATGGAAAGGTTCGGTGCCCAGATTGGCCAGGATAACTTTGACTTCGCCGCGATAATCGGCGTCGATCGTGCCGGGCGTGTTGAGGCAGGTAATGCCATGTTTGAGCGCAAGCCCGGACCGCGGACGTACCTGAACCTCATAACCTTCGGGAATAGCGATGGCGAAGCCGGTGGCGACCGCATGGCGCGCGCCAGGCGCGAGCACAAGCTCCTCCGCCGAGACGATGTCCATCCCGGCGGCATGCGCCGTCGCATACGCGGGCAGCGGCAGGCCGTCTCCATGAGGCAGGCGCTTCAGCCGGATGGCAATCTCAGGCAAGGGCATTGGCGATCTTCTCCGCAAGCCGCCGGGCGACTTCGCTCTTGGAAAGCTGCGGCCAGCTCTCGGTGCCGTCGGCGGTGATCAGGTGGATGCTATTGCTTTCGCCGCCCATCACGTCGCCCGAGACATCGTTGGCAACGATCCAGTCCGCTCCCTTGCGCGTGCGCTTGGCAACGGCATGTTCGATCACCGAATTGGTCTCGGCCGCAAAGCCGATCAGCAGCGTCGGACGGCGGGGGCTCAACGCAAGCCCAGCGAGTATGTCAGGATTTTCGGCGAGCTTGATCTCGGGGAGCTTGCCGGCGTCTTTCTTGATCTTGATCGGTGCCGGCTCGGCATGCCAATCGGCCACCGCAGCGACCATGATGGCAGCGTCAGCCGGAAGCGCGCGATCGACCGCATCGGCCATCTCACGCGCTGTCTCGACATCGATGCGGCTCACATTGGCAGGCGTTGCCAATGTCACCGGACCGGCGATCAGGCTGACCCGCGCGCCCGCGGCCGCCAATGCTTCCGCGATCGCAAAGCCCTGTTTGCCCGAAGAGCGGTTGGCAATGTAGCGCACCGGATCGATCGGCTCATGGGTCGGGCCGGCGGTCACGATGACGTGCTTGCCTGCGAGCTTTCCCTGGCCGGAGCCGACCTGCCGCGCAATCGCATCGGCAATGGCCACGATCTCCGGCAAGCGGCCGGGGCCATATTCGCCGCACGCCATCTCGCCTTCGTCCGGGTCCAAGACGATCACGCCGTCCGCCTTCAATCTGGCGACATTGCGCTGGGTTGCGGCGTGGTGCCACATGCGGACGTTCATCGCGGGCGCTGCTAGCACGGGTTTGTCGGTTGCGAGCAGCAAGGTGGTGGCGAGATCGTCGGCAATGCCGGCGGCCATCTTGGCGAGCAGATCGGCGGTGGCCGGGCAGACGACGAGGAGATCGGCCTCCCGGCTCAACTGGATATGGCCCATCTCGGCCTCGTCCTTGAGGTCGAATAGTTCGGTATAAACCTTGTCCTCGCTCAGCGCTGCCAGGGTCATCGCGGTTACGAAATGCCCGCCGCCGCGCGTGAGCACGCAACGTACGGACGCACCCCGCCGGCGAAGCTCGCGGATCAACTCGCAGGCTTTATAGGCCGCGATCCCGCCGCCGATGATAAGGAGAATGCGCTTGCCCACCATATCGCTAACTTAATAGCGCCATCGCACCGGCGCCAGCGGCCGCCGCGACAATCGCTATGGCAAGGTAGCGCCAGCCGCCGCCGATGCGGATCACCTGAATTTCCGGCAGTGGCGGCGGCGGTGGCGCCGCGCCGGGCAGCGGGTAGGCGCGCTCGACGCGGCGAACGAGATCGGGAAGGCGGCGAAGCAAGCTCAGGCCTTCGCGGATATGCTCTGCCAAGGCAGCTTCCGGCCCGAGTTCGTCGCGCAGCCATTCGCGAACGAACGGCCCCGCGGTTTCCCACATGTTGATGTCCGGATCGAGCGCTTGCGCTACCCCCTCGACCATCACCATGGTCTTTTGGAGCAACAGCAGATGCGGCTGCGTCGGCATGTCGAAATCGCGGGTAATCGCGAACAGGCCGTCGAGCATCTGGCCGATCGAGATATCCTTGACCGGCAGGCCGCGGATCGGTTCGCCGACGGCCCGCAGCGCCGTGGTGAATTCAGCGAGATTATGGTGAGGCGGCACATAGCCTGCCTCGAAATGAATTTCGGCGACGCGGGCATAGTTGCCGGTGATCAGGCCATGAAGAATTTCGGCCAGCCAAAGCCGCGCGCGGCGGTCGATCCGCCCCATGATCCCGAAATCGATGACCGCGAGACGGCTATCGGGCAATACGAAGAGATTGCCCTGGTGGAGATCGGCGTGAAAGAAACCGTCCGCGATCGCCTGACGCAAAAAGGCCAGTACGAGCTTGGCCGCTAGCTGTTTCGGATCGTGCCCGGCGGCGCGAAGCGCCTCGCGATCGGTAAGCTTGATCCCGTCGATCCACTCCAGCGTCAGGATCCGTCGCGATGTCCGGCTCCAGTCGATCTTCGGCACGACGAAGTCCGGTATCGCCTCCATGTTCTGCGCCAGCTCGGACGCGGAGGCGGCTTCGCGCCGGAGATCGAGTTCACGCAGCGACCATTGCCGAAAGGTGGCGATGACCTGACGCGGACGGAGCCGGGCGAACTCGCCGCCCCGTTCCTCGACCTGCGCCGCAGCCCATTCATAGGTCTCGATGGCACGCGCGAAATCGTCCTCCACATTCGGACGAAGCACCTTGATGGCCACTTTGCGGCCTTCGCTGGTCACCGCCCGGTGCACCTGCGCGATCGAGGCCGCGCCGATCGCCTCTTCTTCGATCGAGGCGAAGATTTCGGTGATCGGCCTTTCCAGCCCCTTTTCGATCGCGCTTCGAATCGCAGCGAACGGGGCTGGCGGCAGCGCGTCCTGAAGCCGCATCAAATCGCGCGCGGCATCGGCGCCGACCAGATCGGGCCGGGTCGCCAAGGCCTGGCCAAGCTTGATCGCGGCAGGCCCCAGCGCCTCAAATGCCTGGGCGTAAGTGGGCACCGGCGGGATACGCGCGCCAATCCTCGCGAGGCGGACGAGGCGACGTACCTCGGGAGGCGTATTGGCGTCGCGCTCGATGCCGCGAAGCGCGCCATGCCGCGCGAGCGTGCGGCCCCATTTCAGAAGCCGCCACAGATGGGTCGCAGTTGTGGTCAAATCTTCCAGCCGCTGTGGATCGCGACCAGACCGCCCAGCAGCGGCTCAACCTTGCGTTGGATAAATCCCGCCTGGCCGATCAATGCATCGAACGACGGCATGTCGGGAAAGCGGCGGATCGATTCGACCAGATAGCGGTAGCTTTCCGCATCGCCCGCGAGGCGCTTGCCGATTCTCGGCACGATGTGATGCGAATATTTGTCGTAGATGGTGCCGAATCCCGGCCACTCGGTGGTGGAGAATTCGAGGCAGAAGAAGCGCCCGCCGCGTTTCAACACGCGGTGCGCCTCGGCCAGCGCGGCCGGAATGTCGGTCACGTTGCGAATGCCGAAGGCAATTGTGTAGGCGTCAAAGCTCGCATCCGCGAAGCTGAGCTTTTCGGCATTTTCCTCGGCCCAGATGAGCCCGTCAATGTGCCGCTTCGCCGCGCGCTCCATGCCGACCTCGAGCATGGCGGGGTTGATGTCCGCCACCGTCACGTGCGCGCCGGCGCGGGCGAGGCGGAACGCGATGTCGCCGGTGCCGCCTGCCATATCGAGGATCCGTTCGCCCGTCCGGGGTTTGACCCGGCGGACGAAACGATCTTTCCACAGGCGGTGAAGCCCAGCTGACATGGCGTCGTTCATCAGGTCATAGCGGCTGGCGACCGAACGGAAGACGTCGCCGACGCGCGCCGTCTTCTCTTCCGGTTCGACATCCTGATAGCCGAAGGAAACCTTGGTCATGCGCTGCCTCTAGCCAAGGGTTGCGGCGGCGGCAAATCGAACCTAGCCGCATTCTCATGCCTGAACTCCCCGAAGTCGAAACGACCGTGCGCGGCCTGCGCTCCGTGCTCGAAGGCGAGCGTCTTGCCGAGGTGACGCCGCGCCGGCCCGATCTGCGCCGCGCCATCCCCGTCGATCTTCGCCAACGGCTGACCGGCGCGCGCGTAACGGGGCTTGGACGGCGCGCCAAATACGGCCTGATCGAAACCGATCGCGGCGACACGCTCATTTTCCACCTGGGCATGTCCGGCCGCTGGCGAATCGACCCTGGCGAACTTGGCACGCACGATCATTTGCTGATTATGACCGAGGCAGGCCGCCGCCTTTCGCTCAACGATCCCCGGCGCTTCGGCTCGCTCGATATCGTCGAGACGGTTGCGCTGCCCTTGTTCGGTCCGTTTCAAGGCTTGGGTCCCGAGCCGCTCGGCGAGGATTTTACGGCCGATCTTCTGTTCGATGCGCTCAAGGGGCGGATCGCGCCGATCAAGGCACTTCTGCTCGATCAGCGGATCGTGGCCGGGTTGGGCAATATCTATGTTTGCGAGGCCTTGAACCTGGCCAAGATCGCGCCAGACACCCCGGGCGGCCGGATCGCCAAGCCGCGGCTCAAGCGGCTGGTGTCGGCGATTCGTAGGGTACTTGAGGCAGCCATCGCCGCCGGCGGATCGAGCCTGCGCGATTATGCACGGCCTGACGGGGAGCTTGGCTACTTCTCCAAACAATGGCGCGTCTATGGCAGGGAGGGGGAACGATGCCCCTGCGGCGGCATCGTGGCGCGGCGCGTGGATGGGGGGCGCTCCACCTTTTTCTGCCCCAAATGCCAGCGTTGACGGTTGACCGGCGAACGCAGCGCCGCTAGGGACCCCGCTTCACGGCGCGGGCGGTTCGTTCGCGCCGCACTCATTATCGCAATCGAGGTTTGAGCACATGGCGAATACGCCGCAGGCAAAGAAGCGCATCCGGCGCAACAATCGGCGGGCCGATATCAATGGCGCCCGGGTGAGTCGCATCCGCACGTTCGTGAAGAAGGTGGAGACAGCACTGGCTGCCGGCGACAAATCCGCTGCGAGTGCCGCTCTTGCTGCGGTGCAGCCAGAGCTTCAGCGCGGCGTTTCCAAGGGCGTGCTTCACAAGAATACCGCATCGCGCAAATTTTCGCGCCTGACCAAGCGGGTCGCGGCCCTCGGCTGACCCTTTTTCCTAAGTTCAATATATCCGACGCCGGCCTTCGTGCCGGCGTTTTTTATTGCCTACCGCCTGTAACAGAAGAGTCACGGACTAAGCACGATTCGCGTCTTCATAACCGGTGGTACATCACAAGAACTTTCATATAAATCAGTTGCTTAGATAGGCAGGGTGCGCTTTTCCGATGTCAAGCGCATTTATTTCAAATTGATTACTTTTGATGCCTTGATCGCTGCCGCGCCTTCTCCATAAATGGCGTCGCTCTGGAAGCGAATCTTTCCCGGGCGTTGCTCGTATCAGTGAAGACGAAGTTCGGCCTATGTGTCGGACAAGAGGTTTGCCGTGCCTTCGTGCGCGGTGAGGAATGATGTGGCAAGCGCGGGGGCGAGGACAGGGTGACGCAGGCAATCGGATTTCCGGCGAGGTCAAACGTTGAGATGCCGCAAGACGATCTCACGATACAAGAGGCATGGAACGCGGTGCGTTCCGGCCTTCGCCGGACGATCGGCGCGCGGACCTTCGATGGCTGGCTGAAGCCGCTCAACCTTTTGGGGTTCGATCGGGCGCATGGCGAACTGCGGCTCGCGGCGCCGTCCAGCTTCATGGCCAATTGGGTCGAGACCCATTTTCACGATCATCTTCTGCAGGCCTGGCGCGCGATGCTGCCAGGGGTGCGGCGGCTGGTGGTCGAGGGCGCGTCCGATGGGGCACGCCCGCTGGCACAGGCCTTTGAGGAACTGGATGCGGTCGTGCCGCCGTCGGCACCGCCGCAACAGCGCGCCACGGCAGGCGAATCGACCCCGTTCGAGGAACGCTACACCTTCGACAGCTTCGTGGTCGGAAAAGCCAATGAAGTTGCCTACAACGCTGCCCGCACGATGGCCGAAGGCGGTAGACTGGGCTTCAACCCGCTCTTCCTGCATGGCGGCACCGGGCTCGGCAAGACTCACCTCATGCACGCGATCGGCCAGGATTATCTGGCACGCCATCCCGGCACGCGGGTGGTCTATATGTCGGCCGAGAAATTCATGTTCGAATTCGTGGCGGCGATGCGGGCCAAGGATACGTTCAGCTTCAAGCAGTGGCTGCGCTCGGCCGACGTGCTGATGATCGACGACGTGCAGTTCATCGCCGGCAAGGATTCGACGCAGGAAGAATTCTTCCACACGATGAACG
>CBFRWL010000105.1:0-8087 GCA_965727025.1 uncultured Sphingomonas sp. | reverse complement strand
GGTGGGCTCGGCGGAGATATTGCTCGACGATGCCGTCCGGCTGGCGGGCCGGGCCGGCGCGGCCGGCACGGCGGTCCAACTCCAGATTTGGCCGGACATGATCCACGTCTGGCAGAGCTTCGCCTTCATGCTTCCCGAGGGCCGCGAGGCCATCGCCGCCGCTGCGTTTTTTGTGCGAAATCTCCTCTCCAGGATAGGCTGAATGTCCGAACCGAACCAAACCCTTGATGTCCTGATCGTCGGCGCCGGCTTCGCGGGGCTCTATATGCTGCACCGGCTGCGCGAGCAGGGTTTTGCCGTCCAGGTGGTCGAAGCCGGCCAGGGCGTCGGCGGCACCTGGTATTGGAACCGCTATCCGGGCGCACGCTGCGACGTGCCGAGCGTCGAATATAGCTACTCCTTCTCACCGGAATTGGAGCGCGAGTGGCGCTGGACCGAACGGTATGCCGCCCAGCCCGAAATCCTGGCCTATCTGGAGCATGTCGCCAAACGGTTCGACCTTGCCCGCGACATTCGCTTCGGCACGAAGGTCGTCGCCGCGCACTGGGACGAGCAAGCGGGGCGTTGGACCGTCGAGACGGAGTGCGGACCCGCCTATCAGGTCCGTTATCTCATCCTTGCCACGGGTGCCCTGTCGGAGCCGCGGAGTCCCGACCTGCCCGGCCTTGCTACCTTCGAAGGTGCCGTACTTCACACGGCTAAATGGGACGACACGGTCGAACTTGCGGGAAAGCACGTGGCGCTGTTCGGCACGGGTTCTTCGGGAGTGCAGGTGACGCCGCAGGCCGCAAAGATCGCGCAGCATCTGACCATATTCCAGCGCACGCCCAACTTCGCGGTGCCGGCAAGCAATCACCCGCTAAGCGAAAGTGAGTTCGCCCGGATCGCAGCACATCTGCCGGCAAAACGCGAAGCCGCGCGACGATCCGCGCTGGGCTTCTTCGATGCGCCGCGCGCCGGTTCGGCCAAAGCGGACGATCCGGCGGCCCGCCAGCGCCGATTGGAAGAGCAGTGGGCCGCCGGGACGACCGGTCTGTTGCTGGCCTATGAAGACCTGCTGTTCGACGAGGAATCGAATGTCTACGTGACGTCCTTTGCTCGCGACAAGATCGCCGAGCTCGTCAAGGACCCGGAAAAGGCGCGCAAGGCGACGCCGCAGGGCTATCCGCTCGGCGCGCGCCGTCTGTGCTCGGAGATCGGCTTTTATGACGCGCTCAATCGCGACAACGTGACGCTCGTGGATGTTCGCGAAGAGCCGGTGAGCGAAGTCACCGCGCGTGGCATCCGGACGACCGAGCGAGACTATCCCGCCGACGTCATCATCTTTGCGACCGGCTTCGATGCTGTGATCGGCGCCATCAAGGCGATCGACATCAGAGGCTGCGGTGCTCGTTCGCTGAGTGAAGAATGGGCCGACGGGCCGCGCGCCTATCTGGGTTTGGCGGTCGCGGGCTTTCCCAATCTGTTTACCGTCACCGGCCCGGGCAGCCCCTCTGTGATCAGCAACGTCATCCTGTCGATCGAACAGCATGTCGAGTGGATCGAACGCTGCCTTTGCTACCTGCGCGACCACGGCATCGAACGGATCGAGGCGACGGAAGCCGCCGAGACGGCGTGGATGGAGCATGCCGATATGATTGCGCAGCAGACGCTCTTTCCGCGTGCCGACAGCTGGTACCACGGCCGCACGCGCGACGGCCGCAAGGTCTTCATGCCCTATCTTGGCGGGTGCGGCGTCTATCGGGACACGTGCGATGCCGTCGCTGCCGACAAGTATCGCGGTTTTCGCCTGGGAGGACAATGATGGCGCGGTTCGACGACAGAGTAGCGATCGTCACGGGTGCGGCCGTGGGGCTCGGCAGTGCCACGGCGCGGCGGCTGGCGCGCGAGGGGGCGACGGTGGCGCTGACCGACGGGATGGAGGCGGATGGAGCGTGACCAGCGCCGGCTAGATGTCAGCTTTGGCGCAAGTATCGGCTTTTCCCGAGGAGAAAGAGATGACGGTCCCAGCCCGCGCGGCGATCTGTCGCGGCAACGAACTTCCCTTTGCGATCGAGAATGTGACGCTCGACGCCCTGCAGCCCGATGAACTTCTCGTGCGGATCGTGGCCTGCGGTATTTGTCACACCGACATCGCGGTTCGCGATGGCCAATTGCCCGTGCCGCTCCCGATCGTTCTGGGCCATGAAGGTGCCGGTATCGTGGAGCGCGTGGGCACGTCCGTAACGGTGGCCCGGCCCGGTGATCCCGTGTTGATGAGCTTCAACAGCTGCGGCCACTGCCCAAGCTGCGAGGCCGCCTCGCCGACCTATTGCTACAATTTCTTCCCGCATAACTGGTCCGGACGACGGGCCGACGGAACCGCCACGATGACATTGAGCGGGGAGGCGATGAATGCCAATTTTTTCGGCCAATCGAGCTTCGCCAGCCACGCCATTACCCATCAGCGCAATACGGTTCGGATACCTGACGATCTGGCGCGTCTGCCGCTTGAACGGCTCGGACCGATCGGCTGCGGGCTGATGACGGGCGCGGGCGCCGTACTGCGCAGTCTGGCCGTACGGCCGAACATGCCGATCGCTGTCGCGGGTGCTGGAACCGTCGGGATGGCGGCGATCATGGCCGCGAAAATCGCCGGCGCAAACCCGATCATCGCGCTGGATGTGAACGACGCCCGACTGGAGCTGGCGATGGAGCTTGGCGCGACCCATGTGTTCAACGTCAGGGAGGGGATCGGCGATCAGGTTCGTGCAGTCTGCCAGTGGGGCTTGGGCTTTGCCCTCGATACGACGGGCCGTGCCGCGGTGATCGAGGAACTGTTTGGCTTGCTTGCGCCCAAAGGGAAACTCGGCATCGTCGGTGCCTCCGATCCGCAGGACATGCTGCATTTCAATGAAGCGGCCTTCATGGGCGGCGGTCGCACCGTCATGGGCATTCTGGGCGGCGACAGCGATGGTGGCGCGTTCCTGATCGAACTGCTCCGCCACCATGCCGAAGGGCGTTTCCCATTCGAACGACTGATCCGCTATTTCCCGTTCGAAAGGATCGATGATGCCATCGAGGCAAGTACGAGGGGCGAAGTCGTCAAGCCGATATTGGTGATGGACGGAACTGCGCCCGCCGTTTGAGCGACCGACGCAGTTGCGCGCCAATATCAGGCACGACCATTGGGTCGTGGTTACGCGAAACGGAAATCAATCCTTCTTCAAGGTTGCGCGAGACCGCCTGAACCCAACATATCGTAGCGGATCCGCGGCCCTGACGGACCGGCTCAAGCCGACACATTCAGCCCGATCTTGCCGAAGTGGCCGGACATCGCCTGCAGGCGAAATGCGTCCGCGATCTCCGACAGGTCAAAGGAGCGGTCCACGACGGGAACGATGCCGGTCGCTTCGATCGCCCGGATCATGTCCCGCTGATGCTGCCGGCTGCCGACGATCAGGCCGCGCAGGCATTGCTGCCTTGCCATCAACGCCGCGGTCGGCACCGGGCCGGCGGGTCCGGTCAATACGCCGATCAGCGCGATATGCCCGCCGATCCGCGCGGCCGTGATCGATTGGGGCAGCGTGCCCGGTCCGCCCACCTCGACCACATGGTCCACGCCACGCCCGTCGGTCAGTGCGCGAACGGCCTCACCCCACATTTCAACGCGCTTGTAATTGATAAGGTGATCGGCGCCCAACGCGCGCGCACGCTCCAATTTCTCGTCCGACGAGGAGGTCACGATCACGCTGGCGCCCATCGCCTTGGCGAATTGCAGCGCGAAGATCGAGACTCCGCCAGTCCCCAGCACCAGCACGCTGTCGCCTGCCTTCAGGCTGCCATTCACGACCAGCGCCCGCCAAGCCGTCAGCCCGGCCGTCGTCAGCGTGGCCGCCTCCCGATGGCCGTAACCCGCCGGCGAACGGGTGAAGCTGGTATGGGGCGCCACGACCACCTCGCGCGCATAGCCGTCGACCCCGTCGCCGGGCGTGCTCGAGAAGTCGCCAATCGTAGGCTCGCCGTCCAGCCAGCCAGGGAAGAAGGTCGAGACCACGTGATCACCGACCGCCAATTCCGTCACGCCCGCACCGATCGCTTCGACCACGCCTGCGCCATCGGACATGGGGATCCGGCCATCGGGCGCCCCCATGTGACCGGCGACGACCGCGAGGTCATGGTAATTGAGCGAGCTTGCGTGGATCCTGACTCGAATTTCGCCCGGACCAGGCTG
This sequence comes from uncultured Sphingomonas sp., assembly GCA_965727025.1. GTDB lineage: Bacteria > Pseudomonadota > Alphaproteobacteria > Sphingomonadales > Sphingomonadaceae > CANJQJ01. The sequence goes on along the minus strand of CBFRWL010000105.1, from coordinate 3,874 downwards.
GCCCGGATCGGGCAGGTCGATCAGCCTCAGTCCGTCGAGCCCCTGCGAGCCATGGGCCGCGACGGCCTTGATGGTAGTTCCAGTGGTCATCAATGCATCTCCGCGATCGCGCGCGCGGGCAGGCGCCTGAAGCTGCGCGAGATATTGTTGAGCGTGCGTTCCGGTACCCCGGTGATCTCGAAGCGCTCGATGCGCTCGGCCAGCGCGCTGAAGACCGCGGTCAGCTCCATTCGGGCGAGCCCTTGGCCCGCACAGCCATGCGGTCCGTGGCCGAAGCCGAGATTCTGTTTTTCCTTGCGGTCGATGATGAACCGATCCGGTTCGGCAAACTGGCGCTCGTCGCGATTGGCACTGGCGTAGGAGACGATAACCCGCGTGCCGCCGGGCACCACGCTGCCGTCGGAGAGCTCGGCGTCCGTGGTGCACCAGCGCGAGAAATTTTGGAGCGGTGCCTCGATACGGACGATCTCGTTGGCGGCATTGAGCGCCAGCCGCGGATCGGCCCTTAGCTTCGCCCACTCTCCCGGATTCTCGGCGAAGAGCGCCAGGCCGGAGGCCATTGCGCTGATCGTCGTCTCGAACGCCGCGACAATGTAGCCCGCGAGCATGCCGATCGCGGTTTCGCGGGTGATCCGCCCCTCGTGGGAGGCAGCGATCAGCTGCGCTGCGAACCCACCCGGCAGCACATGATCCCGGTCATAAATGCCCTCGATCAACTGCATCATTCTTTGGAGCTGGCTCAGGCCGGATCGCATCCTGGCATTGTCCGGCCCGGCTGCATTCCACGAGCCTTCGGCAAGTTCCAGCAGATGTGGACGGACGTCTTCGGGCCAGCCGATCAGGTCCATGACGACGCCGATCGGAAGTGCGTGCGCGAAGTCGGACACGGCGTCGAACTCGCCCATCTCGGCAAGGCGTTCGGCGAGCGCGCGCGCGCGGGCGTTGATCGTGTCGGCGACGGGCTTGAGCGCGACAGGGCTCAGCACTTCGTTCATCAGCTTGCGCCGCTCCGTGTGAACAGGCGGGTCCTGGCAGATCAGGGCCTCGTCCCACGCCTGGTTGATGATCGGGTTGAGACCGATGCCTTTGTCCGAGGAGAATGTGCGCCAATCGTTCAGCGCGGAGCGCACATCCTGGAAACGGCCGATGAACGTCGCGTCGACGCGGTCGAGCCGGACGGCCGAGCCATGGTCGCGGAGCGTCCGGTAGGCAGGATAGGGATCGGCCAGCACCTCGTCGGAATAGATATCCAGATCCAGGCGAGGCAGCGCAGCAGCGCTCGGCTTCATTCCTCCCATTTCAGGCCCTCATTCATATGGGTACAATCCCGCTGCACCCCTTGAGTCGTGTCTATTCAAACTTGACGAAACGTCAACTTTGAATGGTCGCCAGTCGGGGCATCGGCATCCGGGCGAAGCCGCGCGCCTCCTCGGCGGGTACACCAAGGCCGCGCAGGATATGCTCTGTGACCAGCTCAGGGTAGTCGCCAGGCAGGTTCTCCCGCAGCATCGCGGCGATCGCGGCGATCGCCGTGCCGAGGAACAGGTCCCTCCCCAACTCGCTCACGGCCAGGCTCAGCACGCCCGCCTCCATACCTTCGCGCACGGTCTCCTGCGCATGACGCTGAGTCTCCGCGCCGAAAAGCACGCCGTTGGCACTCATGTTGAGGATCGACCAGGCCCAGCTCCGATCCGCCCGGGCGCGATGAAGATAGAAGCGAAACGCCACCGCCGCCTTGGCGCGGGGATCGGCAAGTTCCAGGATCGTCAACGAAACCGCGGTCAGGAAGTCGTGCGTCAGCTCATAGGTCAAGGCGTCCCGCAGCTCCGCCATGCCCGCGAAATGGTTGTAGAAGGTTGCCCGGGTTACGCCGGCTTTGGCGGCAATGTCCTCGATCCGCGCATAAAGGCCGCCCTCCTCGCCGAAGAGTTCGAAGGCGGCGGCGACAATCTGCGCACGCGTGCGGGCTCGCCGCTCGCGTCCGATCTCGGCCCTGCGTTCCAGATTGATGTCGTATCGCTCCACTGCACCCTCACTGCTGGCGACATTGCCGATATGCCTCGCCGCAGCAGGAGGAAAGTGCCCAGGTACTTCGGTCCTGCCGAATAGAGTGCACGTTCAACGGCGACGGGGAACCTCGCCGTCAGGCTGCCTTCTTGCCGAGCAGGCGGGTGGCCGCATCGAGCAGTTCGCGATTGCGGAACGGTTTGCGGAGCATTGCCATTTCCGGTCCCGCGAGCTCCGCCAGTGTCGCCGTTTGTGCGAATCCGCTGACGATCAGCACTGGCAGGTTTTGATCCACCTTTTGCACGCGGTGGGCAACTTCCGCGCCGTTCATCCCTGGCATCGCAAAATCCACCACCATCAGGTCAGGCCGTTCATGATCGAACAGCTGCAACCCTGTTTCGCCATTCGGCGCGGAAACAACGCGCGCGCCGGCATCGCCGAGGATGGCGGCCATCACCTCGAGCACGCGTTCGTCATCATCGATCAACAGCACCGTGCGGCCGGCGAGTGCGCTTTGGTCATGTCCACTGTTTCCATGGTCTTCCTGGCCATCCTCCTGTCCCGCTTCCGCCCTGCGGAGGATCAACCGGACGGTTGTGCCTTCGCCCGGCATGGATTCAATGGCGGCCGCGCCGCCGGACTGGGAGACCACGCCGAACACCATGCTGAGCCCGAGACCCGTTCCCTTACCGGTGCCTTTGGTCGTAAAAAAAGGTTCGAAAGCGCGGTGGAGCACGTCCGGGGGCATGCCCATGCCGGTATCGGTGACCGTAAGCTCGACATAATCTCCTTCGGGGAGCTCGTGATGCACCCTGCCCGTCCGCGTGACCGAGGCGATGCGTAGCGTACCACCCTCGGGCATCGCGTCGCGGGCATTGATCGCGAGGTTAAGGATTGCGAGTTCGAGCTGGGTCCGATCCGAAATGACCGTGTCAGCGTTGTCACCGATCTCGATCTCGAGCTGGACCATCGGACCGACCGAACGTCTGATCAGTTCCGACATGCCTTCGATCAGCGGCGAAAGCCGGGTTGGCATCAGCGCCAGGCGCTGCACGCGGGAAAAGGCCAGGAGCTGGCTGGTGAGCGACTTCGCGCTCTCAACTGCCTTCAGCGCGTTTTGGCTCCAGCGGGTGACGCGATGCTCGTCATCAGGGTGCCGCAGGGTCAGCTCCAGGCTGCCGGCGATTGCCTGAAGCAGATTGTTGAAGTCATGTGCGATGCCGCCGGTGAGCTGGCCGACCGCCTCCAGCTTCTGGGATTGCACAAGCGCGGCTTCGGCCTTTTCCCGCTGAAGGCTTTGTTCGCGAAGCTCTGCAATGGCGTTGTCGCGCTCGGTCACCATCTGCTGGAGGTCGGCATTCACTGCCGCCAGCTTCGCGGGGGAAGGCAGCGCCAGCGCCTTCGGGATCAGCGGCCACAGCACCATGGCCGTCGCTACCGATGCAATGGCGGTGATCACCTTGATCAGGGCTTCCAGCCCATAGCTGCCGTTCCACAACGTCCAGATCGACATCAGGTGGGTCGTTCCGCACGCAGTGATGAAAAGCGCGAACAGCCAGAAGATCCAGCTGTAGACGATATCGGACCGGCGGCGGACAAAACTGATGAGCGCGAGTGGAATCGAAAAATAAGCCAGGGCGATCAGGCTATCGGCGACGACATGCGTCCAGATGAGTTCCGGTTGCCAAAGTAGACAATAGCCATGCGGAGCATAGCTTCCGTCGAAAAAGGGTTTGAGCAGATCGAACATATGCTTGCCCCCCGCGGGTCTTCAAGTTGGCAGTCACCGTTCTTTCTGAGCCGACCCTGCACGAGCAATTGAAAAGCTTGTTCAATGCTGCGGTAACAATATGTCAGGACGCTAGGG
>CBFRWL010000104.1:0-8104 GCA_965727025.1 uncultured Sphingomonas sp. | reverse complement strand
CATGTTGATCGCCATCACATGATCCTGCTCCGCCGCGCGCTGGAACCAGTGCAGGGCGCTCAACATGTCCTTTTCGACGCCGATCCCGTCGAGCAGCATCTGCGCGTAGACCGCCTGAGCTTCCGCAATCCCGGCCTCGGCCGCGATCCTGACGAATTGGGCGCGCTCATCGGGTGGACCGGCCAGGCGGCGCTGCACCTCCTCCGCGTCCATCGCGAGGATGGCGGCGATCGTCAGTTCGGCCATGGCGGGCGCATTGGGCTAATATTTGACATTGAGCGTGGCGAATGCCGAACGGCCTGGCGCGATCGCGGCATAATGATTGGTGTAGACCTGATTGAAATAGGTCTTGTCTGTCAGGTTCTGAACATTGGCCGAGATATCGAGATGTTCGTTGATCCGATATCCGATCCGCGCATCGAGCCGCCAATATCCGGGAACTGCACGCCCGATGACCTTGGTGGCCGGAATGACGGTGACGATGCCGGCCGCATTCTGAACGGCTGAGCGGTTGTCGCTGAAATTGCCGTAGACGCGGCTCGAATAGAAAGCGCCGCCGCCAAGCGAGAGCCCGAACGGAAACTTATAGTCGGTCCAGACGGTGAAACTGTGCTTGGCCGTCTGCGGGAAGGGGCGGCCGTTGAGCGCCGACGGAACCAGCACCGTCTTGGCGGCCTGTCCCGGTACGGCGGCAGCGGTGAGCGCGGTAAATCCCGCATCGATGATCTTGGCGTCGAGATAGGTATAGCCGCCGAAGATATTCCATTCGGGCGTGATGCTCCCGTTGAAGCCCAACTCGATCCCGCGCACGCGCCGCTCGCCGATAAAGGCGACCGTGTTTGAATCGCTGGTTGCCCGCGCATTCTTGGTCTCCGTCTGGAACAGAGCGATGTTGAGCGAGAGCGCTTCGTGGAGCAGATCGGCCTTGCCGCCGACCTCATAGGATTTTGTCCGCTCCACCTTGAGCGAGTTCAGGAGATCGATCGCGGCCGCACCGCCGGTGGTGCCCAGGCTGTTGGTTTCCAATCCCTCCCCGATCAGGCTGTTGGGTGGCGTCGCCGAGGTCGCGTAAACCGCATACAGGCTCGTCTCCGTGGTGGGCTTGAAAATCACGCCTGCCTGATAATTGAAGATGTCGTCGGAGCGTTTGAGCGAGAAGGAACTCGCGGCCGATACGGGCTGCCCCGGCCTCACCTTCGACGTGAAGCTATCCCACCTCAGGCCCAGATTGACGATGATCGCGTCGGAGATCGTAATCGAATCATAAGCGTAGAGAGATTGGCTATGGTCGTCATTTTGCGTTTCGGCGATCGCTAGGCTCTTCGCGATCGGCGCGGCGATGGTGGACGTGTCGTTGGCGTAATTCACCCATGGGTCATTCGAATTCGGGTTGAACAGGCTTGTGCAGTTGAAGCGCGCGAGCTGCGCGGGAACGCAGCGCAAGGCGGAGGTCGATCCGGTCGAAAGCTGCTCATTGCCGGTCGAGCCGACAAAGCCGCGCGTCACGAAGGTGCCGCGGCGCGCCTTCTCCATGGAAAGCTCCGCCCCGATCGAGAAATCATGCTTGATGCCGCCGGTCTTGAACGTGCCGTAAAGATCGGTCTGGTTCACGATGCTGTCGACATAGCCATAACGCGTGTTCGCGCGCCGCCAGACTTGCCCACCGGGCTGCGCCGCCAGATTGAGCGGATTGCCGAAGACGTTGCCCTGCTGGTCGTCGGGCTGGGTGTAGATATAGGCTTGGTAATTATGGCTGAAGCGGGAGGTGTTGCGGATCTTCACGCTTCCGAAATCATGCTCGAACCGCATCGTCGCCTGATCGGTGTTGCTATGCCGGAAATCGCGATCCGCAAGGCCATAGAAGGCACTGCGGGGAACATGGCCGGTGATGCCGTTCGCGGTGGTCACCGTGCCGACCGCAGGCTCGGACAGCGTGAAGCCGTCCGGCGCATTACAGATGCTTGTGGTGCAGGTGTAGAGATAGGGAATGCCGCTGTCGGGCAGCTCATTGGTATGAAGATGATAATAAGCGAAGGTGAGCTGCGTCGGCGTGCCCAGGCCGATGGTCAACGACGGCGCCACGCCCCAGCGCTTCTGGAAGATCGCATCGCGCCCGGCGACGTCCTGATCGTGCCACATCGCGTCGAGGCGAACGCCGACCATGTCGCCGATCTTGTAATTCACGTCGCCCGTGAGCCGCTTGTAATCGGCGGTTCCGTAGCTCGCCGAGCCCGAGACGAAATCATCCTCCTCGGGCAGCTTCGAGATGATGTTGAGCGATCCGCCTGCGCTGCCGCGCCCGCTCAACGTTGAATCCGAGCCGCGGACCACCTGGATCTGATCGACCGCGAAGATCTCGCGTGATTGCGCGCTGATGTCGCGCACGCCATCGACGAAGGTCGAGCCCTGGCTGTCGAATCCGCGGATGAACGGCCGGTCGCCGATCGGATTGCCGCCTTCGGCTGCACCGAAGGTAATGCCGGGAACGGTGCGCAATGCTTCGACAAGCGTCGCCGAGCCCGTTTCCTTGATCACTTCCTTGGGGACCACCACGATTGAGCGCGGGGTATCGATCAGCGGCGCGACCGCTTTGGGGCCAGCCGCTTCTGCGTGATAGGCTTCGTCATCGATCGCCGTGCTGGTGACGGTGACGCCGCCGAGCTTGGGCGGTTGGTTGCCAGCCTCCTGCGCGGCAACCGGGGCTGAAACCAGAAAACCCACGCAACCCAACGCGATAAACGCACCGGTACCTTCTTTGGTCATTCGAACTTGCGACACAATGATCCCCTTTCGCTGGGGATCAGCTATTGCGAGTCGTTCGCAGTGTCAATTGTTAATGAGAGTCGTTCTCACCAATCGCGCGTCTGAACAGCCACACGCGAAGCGCACTGGCGAGATTATGGTGCTCGGGAGTGGCCACACGCGCGGCATCGATGCGCGCGACAAGCGCGTTCAGCGGAATATTCTCTTGGTCCGCCGCCTGATCGAGCGCCTTCCAGAATATTGGTTCGAGACTGACCGAAGTGGAATGGCCGGCGATCATCACCGAACGCTTGATCGGGCCGGCCATGGCAACTCAGTACATGTGCTGGCCGCCGTTGATCGACAAAGTCGATCCGGTAACGAAGGCGGCATCCTCGCTGCACAGAAATGCGACGCCGCGGGCGATCTCTTCGGCATGGCCGAGACGTCCGACCGGGATTTTGGCGATGATCTTTCCAAGCACATCCTGGGGAACGGCCGCCACCATGTCCGTATCGATATAGCCGGGCGCGATGGCATTGACCGTCACGCCGAACTTCGCGCCTTCCTGGGCCAGCGCCTTGGTGAAGCCATGAATGCCCGATTTCGCGGCGGCGTAGTTGACCTGGCCATATTGACCGGCCTGACCGTTGACCGAGCCGATATTGACGATCCGGCCCCATCCTTGCTCGCGCATGCTCGGGAATGTGGCCTTGGCCATGTTGAAGCAGCCGCCGAGATTGGTATCGATGACGTCTTTCCATTCCTGCCAGCTCATCCTGAGCAGGGTGCCGTCGCGGGTGATGCCGGCATTGTTGACCAGCACATTGATGGCCCCCAGGTCGCTAGCGACTTTGGCCGCGCCCTGTTGGCAGGCTTCATAATCGGCAACGTCCCATTTGTAGGCGGCGATTCCGGTTCGTTCGCTGAACGCGCGCGCACGCTCGTCATTGCCGGCATAATTGGCGGCGACGACCATGCCGGCATTCTTCAAGGCGATACTGATCGCTTCCCCGATGCCCCGGGTTCCACCTGTTACGATCGCTACTCTTGTCATGATCCTCCCCCTTCGGTTGCGGCTACCTGATTACTAGCATGCGCCAGCCAGCCCGCAAGCTCACGCCGCACCAGCGCCGCCAACATATCGATGCCGGGAGCGCCCGCATTGAGGCAACTCAAATAGGCGAAATGTGTGCCGCCGGCCCGAAGAAAAGTCTCGCGGCCGCGAATGGCGATCTCTTCCAGCGTCTCGAGGCAATCCGCCGAAAAGCCTGGGGCAGTCACTGCGATCGACGTAATTCCTTCGGCCGGAAGCGAAGCCAGCACTGCGTCGGTCGCGGGTTCAAGCCATTTTGCCCGGCCGAAGCGCGACTGAAAGCTGATGCGCAGCGGCAGGTCCAATGTCTGCCCAAGCAGCCGCGCGGTTTTCTGGCATTGGCAATGATAAGGATCGCCGAGCGCCAATGTCCGCTGCGGCATGCCATGAAAGGAGGCAAGAACAAGCTGAGGCGTGAAATCCAGCGCGCCGATATTGGCCAGGATATCTTCGGCCAGCGCAGCGATATAGGCGGGATCGTCATAATAGGGCGGCAAGGTGCGCAGCGCCGGTTGCCAGCGCATCCGCGCCAGCGCGGCGCCTACGGCATCCATCGCGGTGGCGGTAGTGGCGGCGCTATATTGCGGGTAGAGCGGCGCGATCAGGATCCTGTCGCAGCCTGACGATTTCAAATGTTCCAGCTTTTCGCCGATCGAGGGTGCGCCGTAGCGCATCGCCATATCGACGATCGCTTCCTCGCCCAAGCGCTCCGCAAGCGCCTTGGCCTGCGCCCGCGCTATCACTGCCAGCGGCGAGCCCTCATTGGTCCAGACCTGGCGATAGGCGTGAGCGGACTTGCGCGGCCGCGTGTTGAGGATGATCCCGCGCAGGATCGGCTGCCACAGGATCGACGGAATTTCGACCACGCGCCGGTCCGACAGAAATTCGGCGAGATAGCGTTTCACCGCCGCCGGCGTCGGCGCCTCGGGCGTTCCGAGATTGATCAGCAGCACGCCGATGCGCGCGCGCGGGATCTCCGGATGATCGGCGCCCTTCATCTCAGCTCGGGCGGAGCGGCAGTGCGCGCGCACGCGTGCCGGTGGCAGCAAACAGCGCATTGGCGATGGCCGGAGCTACGGGAGGCACAGCGATTTCGCCGACGCCACCGGGCGCTTCACGATTTTCGATGAGCTCGACCACAATCTCGGGCATTGTAGCGAGAACGGGCAGACCCAGCCCATCAAAATTGCGCGCGGTCGTCAAGCCGCGCTCGATGTTGATCGCCTCGCCGAGCGCGCCGGCGATTCCCCAGACGATCCCGCCCTCGATCTGCTGCCGCACGATATCGGGGTGGATCATCCGGCCGCAATCGACGACCGCGACGATGCGATCGAGCATGATCCTTTGGCCATCCTCGACATGCAATTCGGCCAACATCGCCACATGCGAACCAAAGCAGCTATGCACCGCCAGCCCTTGACCGCTGCCGGCCACTCCACCCTGCCAGTTGCCGAGCGTCGCGACGGTCGTGAGGCACCGGGCCAGCCGCGGCGCACCGCCGAGCAGCTGCATCCGGTACGAGAAAGGATCGAGGCTCGCCGCTTCCGCAAGCTCGTCGATGAAGCATTCGTTGAAGAAGGCGGTATAGCTGTGCGCGACCGATCGCCACGCGCCCGTCGGCACACCGATGGCGGCGGTGCGATGCTCCACCGCGACCGCCGGGATGCCGTAGCTTGGTATCGCACCCTCGATCGCTCCAGCCTCAGGCTTGTCCGCATGCACGGGAAAATTCGGCATAAGCCGGGTCAATTGCTCGGCGACGGTCGATGGGGCGGCGATCGTGGCGGACCATGCGGCCGGCCTGCCATTGGCGCCAAGCTTTGCCTTCATCCGGCCGATCGCCGGCGGCCTGAACTCATCGTGCATCGTCTCTTCGGCACGCGACCAGGTGAGCTGCACCGGACGTTTGGTCTTGATTGCCAAGATGGCGGCAATCTCGGCGGCATCATTGGCGACTTTGCGGCCGAAGCCGCCGCCGATCAGCATCGGATAGATGGTGACGGCATCCTCGCTCATGCCGGCGGCCCGCGCGACCGCTCCGCGTGAGAAGGTGATCGCCTGGGTCGGCATCCATACCTCCAGGCGATCGCCATCAAGGCGCGCTGTCGCCGTCAACGGCTCGATCGCGGCGTGGGCGGCGAGCGGAACGCTATATTCGGCTGAGATCACATCGCCCTTGAGCGCGGCATCGGGATCGCCCTGAACGAAAAAGCGCTTGCCCTCATCCTTATTGAGCGCAGTCTCGAGCGCGGCCTCGATGGACGCATCGTCGGGAAAGCCCCCTACCGTTCGGAACTTCGGCGCAAGCGCGTCCAGCGCGCGATCCGCTGCCCACCAGTTTGTGGCCACCGCTGCAACCCACTTCGGGTTCGTCACGACCGCGACCACCCCCGGCACTTTGTCCGCCTGCTTTTTATCCGCGTCGAGCAGCGTTGTATCGCCCAATGGCCCGTGGCGAACCGACGCGTAGACCATCCCCGGCAGCCGAACGTCGGCGGCGAACTGTGCGGAGCCATCGACCTTGGAAGGGAGATCGAGCCGCGGCACCGGCTTGCCGGAGATGCCGCCCGCGCCGGGGCTGCGCAGCACGATGCCCGATGGCGGCCTGAGCCCCGCAGCCTCGGCCGCGACTTCGGCGAAGCGCAGCTTGTCCTCGCCACGGGTGACGAAACCATCGGCCGTATCGCATGCCCGCCAATCCGCGCCCCAGCGCGCGCCGGCAGCCTTGCACAGCAGCGCGCGGGCTGCCGCGCCAGCCTCCCGGTAGCGCTGTTCGAAACCGCGAATGGAGCTGGAGCCGCCGGTCAACATAAGCGCGTTGCGGATCGCGAATTCGCGCATTGCCCAGGTACCGGCCTGCTGAAGCCAGCCCGGCAGCGCCTGCTGGTTCTCGGTGATCAGGAAATCATTGGCGTAAAGCGGATTGATTGGCGCAGGCTCCACGCTGACGGTGCGCCAATCCGCGCCCAACTCGTCGGCCAGGATCTGCGGCAGCGAGGTATAGACGCCCTGGCCCATTTCGGCCTGGGGTACGATAATCGCCACCTGTCCATCACTGCCGATCTTGAGAAATGCGTTGAAGACGACCTGGCCCGGCGTGACGTTGAGATTGGGCCGGTAGCTGCGCGGCCATACCGCCCAGGCCAGCAGCAGCCCGACCCCTGCCCCGCCGCCGATCAGCAGCGATCTTCGATTGATGTGGACGCTTGAACGATCCGTCATCGGGCGTTCTTAGGATGCCGGCGCCATCGGCGCTACTGGCAGTTCTTAACCAAAAGCAGTGCTTTCGAACCGCACCGGGGCGCCGATCGCCCGATTGGCCAGGCTCCCCTCCCACATCACTTTTTGGCCACGGATGATCGTCCCGATCGGGCGGCCGGTCAGCGTCATGCCTGAAAATGGCGACCAGCCGCACCGCGAGGCGAGCCAGCTTTCCTCCACCGTCCATTGCGCCTTGAGGTCAACGATCGAAAAATCAGCGTCATAGCCTGAGGCGATCCGCCCTTTGGTGACGAGACCGAAAACACGCTGCGCGCCGGCGGAGGTCAGGTCCACCAGCCGTTGCAGGCTCAAGCGCCCCTTCGCGACATGATCCAGCAGCAGCGGGAGCAGGGTCTGCACGCCGGGCATGCCGCTGGGGCTGGCCGGATAGGAGCGGGCCTTTTCCTCCCGCGTGTGCGGCGCATGATCCGATCCGATCACATCCGGCACGCCCTGGTTGAGCCAATACCACAAGCCTTCGCGGTGCGTGCCCGACCGGATCGGCGGGTTCATCTGCGCGAACGTGCCCAGGCGCGGATAAGCCTCCTCGCCGGCCAACGTGAGATGCTGGGGCGTTACCTCGCAGGTGGCGATATCCTTGTGCTGCGCGATCAGCTCCAGCTCGGCCGGCGTGGTGACGTGCAGGATATGGACCCGCCGCCCCGCTTCACGGGCGAGCTTGAGGATGCGTTTGGTCGCGAGCATCGCGCTTTCGTCGTCGCGCCAGACCGGATGCGAGGCGGGATCGCCCTCCACCCGCTCGCCAAGCCGCGACTGCATCCGCGCTTCATCCTCGGCATGCACCGCGACCCGCCGCTTGCCCGATGCCAATACTCGCGCGAGCGTCGCATCGTCCGAAACCAGCAGATTGCCCGTCGAGGCGCCCATGAAGATCTTTACGCCGGCCGCTCCCGGCAGCCGCTCGAGCTCGGCAAGCTGCTCGGCATTCTCATTGGTCGCCCCCACATAGAAGGCATGATCGCACCACATCCGCCCATCGGCGCG